>CAIZHO010000363.1 GCA_903932805.1 uncultured Roseiflexaceae bacterium
CGACTTCTTCGCTTTGCTCGCGTTGCTTGAGGATGCGGAAGGCCATCCGGTAGACAACGGTGGCGTAGCGGTCATAGAGCACCTCGAGCGCCTGCGCGTCGCCCGCACCGACCCGTTGGATCAGGTGCTGGTCGTCGACATCGGTCGCAGAAATGCTTGCAACCGGAGCGATTGGTGCCAGTATTGGTGTACTCATGTGTTGGGGTAATTCGTGTACCGTCATCGCGACGTGCTCCTCGGTGCAATTGCACGACCACAGTATATGAGATTTTTCACGACGTGTCAACATTTTGTCCAGTATTTGCAAATACTCAGCAATACCTCGTGAATACCTCCACAGCGGGTTGATATTGATTGTAGTGCGTAATCTGTACTTCGGCGTATCAAAGCAACGCATCCATGTTGCACAGGTTTGCAACATGGATGCACAGGTTTTGGCGTATGGAGGGTAGGAGGGGGGATTAGGCAGATTCGAGGATGATGGATTCGTGGCCCACTTTGGTGCGCAGGACATCCGACAAGCTAATGGGGTCACGCACTGCGCCGCGCATACGCAGGATGACATTGCGTTCGTCGACGGGCAGGTGGATCATCAGAGTCGCTGCGTCGGCGGTGGGGCTGGTGCGGTAGTCTTCGGTAATTGCGTAGATTTCTTGCATGAGTTGGACGGCACTCTCGGTATCGTCGAAGTAGGGGAAGTAGAGGCGGATGACCTGCAGGGGTTCGTCCGAGACGTGCTCGACCGGGGCAGGTGGCGGGGTCGGTTTGGATTGGGCGCCGTTGCGGGTGCCGGTGCGAATGACGTCGCCGGAGTTGGATTTGGGGGGATATTTGCGCTCGGGTGGGTTACTCATTGCGGCTCCTGTCGGGGTTGTGGCGACGGGCGGACGGGTCGGTTCGGGGCGTGGCGACGGGCTATACGATGGTGCAGGAGTCGCTGCCGGAGCGGTACTCAGGGATTCGGTGGGGGTCGTCGTGGCGGCGGGCTCGTGGTGTTCGACGAAGGCCAGTGCTTCGACCTTGTCGACCATGAGTTGCATGCCTTCGTTGCGGCGGTCGAGTTTGCCGATGATGCGCACGACGGCGTCGTCACGCAACAACGCACGATGCTTTTCGAAGGCCTTGGGGAAGACGACGAATTCGATGGCTGCTTCGCGGTCTTCGAAGGTGCCGACGAACATGGTGTCGCCTTTTTTGGTCTGCATCGTCTTGGTGGCCGAGAGCATGCCTGCAAAAATGAGCGGTTGGCCGACGTGGTCGTCGCTAATGGTGCCGAGTGATGTGACGTCACTCAAATCGACGTCGCGCAAGGCTTGGACGACGGGGTGGTCAGAGCTGTACATGCCGAGCAGTTCTTTTTCCCATGTGAGGAGTTCGCGCATATCGGCACGTGACTCGTTGATGACAGGGAAGGCCACAGCACTCATGCGCACGGCGTCGTCTTGGGCAGCGCCACCACCGAGGAGGTCGAACAGACTCGATTGGCCGGATGCGCGGGCTTTTTGGGCCGCAGCGCCGGCGTCGATGACTTGGTCGAGGACCGCGAGCTTTTGACGGCGTGTGCCGGGGAGCGAATCGAAGGCGCCGGCCTTGATGAGACTCTCGACCACGCGTTTGTTGATGAGCTTGGCGTCGACCCGATCACAGAAATCTTCGAGACTGGCGAACGGCTGGTCTGCACGCGCCGTCACGAGCGCCTCGACCGGACCTTCACCGACGTTCTTGATGGCCGCGAGGCCGAAGCGGATGCCGCGCGGGAGCGCGGCATCGTTTTCGCCCTGCTGATCGAGATCCTCGATCGAAAAGTCAGACTGACTGGCGTTGATGTCTGCGCGCAGAACCGCGACACCCAGTTTGGCACATTCGTTGACGGCTTTGGCGACGTCTTCGATCTGACCGGCCGAGGCCTTGAGGACAGCAGTCATGTATTCGACGGCGTAGTGTTGCTTGAGGTAGGCAGTCTGGTACGCGAGCAAGCCATACAACGTGGCGTGGGGGATGTTGAAGGAGTAGCCGGCGAAGGGGATGATCAGCTCCCACAGTTGGTCTGCTTGGGCTTGGGTCAGGCCGTTCTTGAGACAGCCCTCTTTGAAGCGCGGCTCTTCGGCGGCCATGGTATCGCGTTGCTTTTTGCCGATGGCCTTGAGGACGACATAGGCTTGGCCGAGCGTGTAGCCCGACACGACCTGCAAGAGCTGCATGATCTGCTCTTGGTAGACGATAACGCCGTAGGTGTTCTCGAGGATGGGTTTGAGAATGGGGTGCAGATATTTGATGTTGCGCGGGTTGTTTTTGCCTTGGATATAGACGGGGATCTGGTCGAGCGGACCGGGCCGATAGAGGGCCACCATGTTGTAGATATCTTCGACGCGGTTGGGTTTGAGTTCCTTCAGGTAGCGCACCATGCCGGCTGATTCGAGCTGGAAGACGTTGACGGTCTCGCCGCGGCTGAGGGACTCGAAGGTGCGTGCGTCGTCGAGGGGGATGTGGCGGAGCTCCATCGGGGTGGTCTGACCGGCGCTGATGAGGCTGAGTGCCTCGGCGACGATGGACAAATTGCTCAGCCCGAGGATATCCATCTTGAGCAGGCCGATTTTGGCCAGCGTGGGGCCTTCGTAGGCGGCCATCAGGGAGTTTTCGTCTTTGGTGGTGCGCTGCAGGGGCACAATCGCATCGAGCGGATTGCGCGAG
>CAIZHO010000364.1 GCA_903932805.1 uncultured Roseiflexaceae bacterium
CTGACGCGTTATGAGCAATAGCCACACCGCCAGCACCACTGCGCCGGCCAACATCCACAGTGTATAGACGACAGACTGTGGGTAGCCCATCATCAGGCTATACCCGCCGAAGAGCAAGGTCATTGCGGCAACGACGTCGCCCTTCTTGAAGACACGCACGATGCCCCACAGCAGCGCGGTGCTCCAACAGACCGTGGCCACATGCATCGGGTAGGTCTGCCAGTAGCTGACAAATGGACTCAGCGCCGTCAACAGCGCTGCCCCCAACCCCGCCAGCGGCAACAGCTCCCACTCGCGACAGAGGAACAACACAAACAGACCGGCACAAGCGGTCAGCGTGCTGGTCAACAGCATCAGAATTAGCACTGGGTCGGAGCTGAACTGGTAGAAGAGCCACGTGTAGATGTTGGCTGGCGTGTTCCCCGTGATATGTTTGGCCGCTCGACCGTACTCTGTCGCCGTGTTGCGCAACACCAGCATGCCGGTACGCGGGCTGTGGATTTGGTTGTAGACCTCGGGCACGAATTCGCTGTCGTAGTCGGCGAACTTTTGCAGCCCGCACGGATCGAGTTGCGCACCGGGTTGTGTCAACCCAAGCACCGTTGACCGGCAACTCGGCGCCAACACCTGCCCCATCCCCCAATACGGCACAAAAAAGAGCACCACGCAGCTCAGATAGAGCGCCACGGCAGTACGAAAGCGCATCTGCCGCAGGCGTTGCTGCATCGTGTTCCACACGCCGTTCACTACTAGACGCCGTCGCCGTCACGACCATCGGCCGTGCGCCAGGCATGTGCCATCCGCGGTGTATTGAACGCCCAGCCCAGCCGACCGTGGCGATCCAACAAAATACACCCTGCGGTGCCTTTGCCGCGATCGGCGAGCCGCTGGATGGCCCGGTCGGCGGCGATTTGGGGATGGCAGTCATCGGCCAAGTAATCAACGGCTGTTTTGGCCAACAGAATGCGCATAATCGACTCGCCCCAGCCGGTGGTCGAACAGCCGCCCAGTTCGTTCATCGCATACAAGCCGCCGCCCAACAGCGGTGCATCGCCGACGCGGCCGACGAGTTTGTGGCCGGTCCCGCCGGTTGATGTGCCGGCGACTACCCAGCCGTTGCTGTCGATGGCCACACAACCGACGGTGTCGCCGGGGCGGTCCATGCTGGGGGCCGGCCAACCACCTGCCTGGATGGCAGCGTTGCGTTCACCCGGGGGTGGGGTGGCGCCGGTGTCTTTGGATTCGTCGTAGGTGCGCACGAGGTCCTGGTAGATGGCGAATTCGCGGTCGACAATCAGGTCTTCGGGGTCGCACAGTTTGATGCCGCGCTTGACCGCGAACTGCTCGGCGCCCTCGGCAACCAACATCCCAGCTGGGCTGTTGAGCACGTGGCGTGCGAGCGAGATCGGGTTGCGGACACGGCGCACACCGGCGACCGAGCCATACAAAAGCTGATCACCATCCATCACTGCCGCATCGAGCTCGACAAATCCACCGCGATTCAGCACCGAGCCGACGCCGGCGTCGTAGGTGGGGTCATCTTCGAGGATACGCACAGCCGCCTCGACGGCGTCCATGGCGCTCCCGCCGGCGGCCAGTATGTCCCAGCCGGCATTGCGGGCGTTGCGGCACCCGTTGCGGTGCGGTGCGACTTCGTTGTCGGGGATAGCCCAGGCACCGCCGTGGACGATGATTGCAATCGACATTGTTGCATCCTTGATATACTGTACAAAAGGGCTTATGCATCCATTATAGCGACGAATACTGCCGTCGGAGAATCCACCTATGTCCGTCCTCTTTGCCGACTTAACCCAGCGCCAACAACTCGTCCTGCTCCGGCCGGTCGCACTGCATGCCTGTGCCCTGTTCGATATCGTGCCGCAAACGCTGCGCATGGTCAATCACGGCTTCAATACGACCTACGCTGTCACGACATCCAGCGGCGCACGCTACGCCCTGCGCCTCGGTACCAATTCCCTGCGCGATGCGGCCGGGCTGGCAGCCGAACTGCAGTGGATCGATGCACTCGCTGCCGATGGACACGTCAACGTCGCTCCTCCGCACAAAACTGCAGTCGGCGAGTGGGCCATCGAATTGCCCGTCGCAGCGCTCCACAGAGCCATACCAGCCACACTGTCGCATTGGCTCCCCGGCCGCATCGTCGGTGAAAAACCGCGCGTCGCGCAGTTGACGGCATTGGGCCACACCATGGCCCAGTTGCATCGCCACAGCGCACACTGGTCGCCACAGGGCAACGCAGCATTCCCGCTCGTCAACACCCTGTGGATGAACAGCCCCGAATCCATCAGCACCAGCACGCACCCAAGCGTGACGCCTCGACTGCAGGATATGGTCGCCCAAGCAATCACCCAGATCACGACCGTTTACGCCCAACTCGATCAGCAGTTTGCTGTGCAGCCCATCCACGCTGATTTGCACGGTTACAACCTGATGTGGCACGCGGATCAGTTGAGTGTCTTCGACTTCGACGATGCGGGGCTGGGCTGGCCTATCCAAGATCTTGCCATCTCGTCATACTATGTGCGCGACATACCGGGTGCCGAACAGCACATCCGTGCGGGCTATGCCCAGGTCAGCCCCGTTCCGCCGGTCAGTGATGCAGTCTTCGAGACGCTACTGATGGCACGCGGGGTCTTACTGTTCAATGATTTGCTGGTCATCGAGTCGGCCGGCGAACGTGCGTTTATCCCCGAGTACTGTCGGCGAATGGAACTACGCTTGGAGCATTTTCTGACCAGCGGCACATTTGCTCTGCTCCAGTAAACGCATGCACACAAAAGCCCCTCCCCTTCGTTTGACTGAAGGAGAGGGGCTTTTTCGCGGTCAAATCATGCACCCAACAACGGTCGGGCATGATCACTCTGCTGGAGTTCGTTATTTACTTCACCGTAGATCAGCATCGTGCCAATGTGGGCATAGACCAAACTGCTGA
>CAIZHO010000365.1 GCA_903932805.1 uncultured Roseiflexaceae bacterium
CTCCGCAGTGCCGTCTGTACGACACCGATGTCTACCAGTGTGCCATCAGCGGCGAGATTGGGGCCACGCACCGACAGCTCGACCCGATAGGTATGTCCGTGCATGCGTTGTGCCGGACCAAAATCACCGACAAGCCGATGAGCGGCTTCGAAATGGGCAACGACACCGACTTCGTACATGACTCCTCCTCAACACTCGTAGTGCAACACGACTTGGACCACACCCGGTTGCCCTACATCGATCATGGAATAGGCAGCCGCAGCATCCGCAAAGGCAACAGAATGGCTAATGAGCAGCTGATAGGGCAGATCACGCAACAGCTGCCAGACGGTCTGCATGCGCCGCGCATAATCCCAGCGTGGCACCAAATCAGGCGACAAGCGCCCCACCTGTGATGCCCGCAGCTGGAGGCGTTTGCGATGAAAATGCGTCCCCAATTGGAGCGTGGCCTCTTTGGTGCCATACCACGACGCCACTATGACGCGCCCCTCCATGGCAAGGAGGGTGATGGCAGTATCGAGCGCCGCAGGATTGCCACTGACTTCGACGACGGCGTCGGCACCGCGTTGCCGGGTCATTCGATCGACCTGGTCGGCTACCTGATCGGGATGAACGACACAGGCAATCCCGAGCTTTTGCGCCACGTTTTGGCGCCATGCGAGGGGATCGACGGCAATCACGGTAATCCCCTGCATCCGTGACAATATCCAGCTCACCAACAGCCCGACAATGCCCAGCCCCATCACGACGACGACTTCGCCGAGTGCCGGGCGCAGATCGTGCACGATGGTAATCGCGGTTTCCATATTGGCCGCAAACAGCGCCGCCTGCGTGTCGACATCGTCGGGGATGCGCTGTGCGCTGGCAGCAGGGACGTGGACGAACGTCTGATGCGGATGCAACACAAAGACCCGATCGCCAACCTGGTGACTGGTCACCGCGGACCCGTGCGTCGCAATCCGACCCACCAGGGCGTAGCCGTATTTGATGGGGAAGGCGAAACTGCCCGCCAATGTGGGCAAATCGAGGGCCAGGGCGGCATCGACATGGCCGCGGTAGACGAGCAGTTCGGTACCCTGACTAATCGCAGAATACGCGGTCTGCACCGCGACCGCATCCGGCGCGAGCGCGTCGAGTTCCTCGGGTACGAGGGTAATGCTCCGCGGGGCGAGCATCCAGATAGCTTTGGAGTCATGCATAGCGCACCGTCGCTTCGAGCCAGATATCATCGCCGCATTGGGTCACACGAGGCTCGTGGAGGCACAGGGCGTTGCCCATGGTCGTGATCCCGAGGTCGGCAATCGCGGGGATCCCCTGCCCGAGCAGTTTGGGGGCAATGGTGATGGCTACCCGATCGACACACCGGGCACGGAGCATGCTGGCGATTAGGCGACTCCCACCCTCGAGCATCAGCGTGCGGATGCCGTGGCTGGCCAATGTATGGAGCAACGGCTGCATGGCAAACGTTGATTCATCGTTCAGTGGCTGCGTGATGATGGTGGCACCCAGTTCCTGGAGGGCGTGTCGGCGTGCCGGTGCTGCCTGGGCATCGCACACGAGCCAGGTGTGTGGTGCAGCCCCGTCGACCAACACGGCCGCACTGAGTGGGGTACGGAGATTGCGGTCTACCACAATCCGCAGTGGGTTGGGGCCGTGGACATGCCGCACCGTCAACGAGGGATTGTCGGCCAGCACGGTGCCGATCCCGACCATGATTGCATCGTGTTGGGAGCGGAGCTGATGGGTCCGCACCAACGACTCGGGGCCGCTAATCCACCGTGAGGTGCCATCGGCGGCAGCGATACGCCCATCGAGGGTCTGTGCATAGGCCAGCGTGACCACGGGGCGCATCAGCGGCTCCGCTCAATGATGACCGCAGAGCCACGCAATACCGTGTCTGCGAGGCGCACCCATGGCTTGGCGACACGCACCGACACCCACTGCACCGAAGTGGTATCTGCCAAAATCTGTTGCGCGATGGCTTCGGCGACGGCTTCGGTCAGTTTGTACGGTCGCCCTTCGACGACGGATTTGGCGATGTCGAAAAAGCGCGAATAGTCGACACCCAACGCCAAGTCATCGGCCTGCGCGGCTGCTGCGAGATCGACACCAACGGTGACATCGACCTCAAACCGCTGACCGAGGGTGGCCTCTGCCGGGTGCGTGCCGTGATAGCCAAAAAACTGCATCCCCTCGAGGACGATACGATCCATGGTGTTACTCCTTGGTGGCTACCACGCCATACAGCAATGGGATGTCGGGGATGTGTGGTGGAGCGACCATGCGCCGCCCCGGCAACTCGACCATGTCGGCAAAGGGGCGCTCGCCGTTACAAAAAAGGTACTCGTCGAGGCGGGTGATGCGGAGCCCCGCCGACGCCAGTGCGGTCACCACCTCGCCCACCCCCC
>CAIZHO010000366.1 GCA_903932805.1 uncultured Roseiflexaceae bacterium
AACGTTCAATGCCGGCGACCGACTCGTGTTGACGGTGGACATTGCAGACGAATCGAGCGTCGAATCTACTACAGCACGGGTGATACAACCGTCGGGGGTTGTGATGGATTGGTGCCCGCAGGCAATGACGCTCATCAATGGCGACATGTATCGCGGGACGTATGCAATGGAATGCGACACGGCAATCAACGCCGAAGGTGGACGGTATGTGCTCCGTATCGATGCGCAGGATGCGTTAGGCAACATTTTGCGCAGCTTCGATGTTCCCTTTACGGTTGTTGCCTACGACAGGATAAACGACGAGGCCGGACCAGTATTCACGTGGGACACGGCACAAAAACGCGTCGTGATCGCCGGGACCACTGCGGATATTCGATGGCAAGTCGAAGAACCGTCTGGTATTGGGACTATCTATGCCATGATCGGCGGTCCCAATGGCTGGTCGAACTGGTGTGATGGTCTCATCGCAGATCAAATCGACGGAGATCGGTTTGGTGGGACATTCGGGTATCGTTGCCAAATTCCTGCGAACGCACCCAACACGACATACGCACTCTTTGTCTGGGGTACGGATGTGTTCGGGAACGCGACGTTCCTCGGAACAAAGACAATCGATTTTGATGTAACGGGCGGGAGTGATGACACCCAAGGGCCGCAGTTTGAAATCGTGCGGTTTGAGCAGTCCGAAAATACACGGACGATTCGGGTACGGTGGCGATTGACCGATGCCAGCGGAGTCGAGGGAAGTGGCGTCTACATAACCTCGGAAAACGGTGATTCGAATGATTTCTTGGGGAATCCGTTTGCGGACTTCGCATTTGCGACCCGGATAGATGGCACTGCACAAGATGGCATCTATGAGCAAATCGTCACCATGAGCGCACGTGCCCCAGCGGGTCGGTACGTTCTATGGCTGAGCAATCGAGATGTCCTCGACAATGGCGGGTGGTACCCAACAGAGGTTTCGTTCGACGTGCGCTAGTGTGCACATAACTGCAATAAAAAACGGCGTGTTGGCACATCGTGGCCAACACGCCGTTCTTGTTTTTCTGCCGTGTTCAATAGGTGATTTGCGTGTAGATTGCGCGGTTGGTCAATTTTTCGCGGCCACCGAGGAACGCTAACTCAATGAGAAAGGCTGATTCGACAACCACACCGCCGGCACGTTCGATCAGCTCACACGCTGCCGCAATGGTGCCCCCTGTGGCCAAGAGGTCATCGATGACGACGACCCGTGCCCCGGGTTTGAAGGCGTCTTTGTGGATTTCGAGGGTTGCAGTGCCGTATTCGAGGGCATACTCGACCTGATACGTGTCGGCCGGTAGTTTGCCGACTTTGCGTACTGGCACCAGGCCGATCCCCAGTGCATAGGCCAGCGGTGCCCCAAAGATGAATCCGCGTGATTCGATTGCCACTACGGCGTCGATGTGCATTGACCGGTAGCGTTCGACAAATACGTCGATGGCCTGATGCAGCGCATCGCCGTTCCGCAACAAAGTGGTGATGTCTTTGAATTGGATGCCCGGGATGGGGAAGTCGGGAATGTTGCGTATGTGTGCTTCGAGTGGTGAGGTCATGGGATGTCTGTTCCTTCGACTATGGCACGGAGCTGCGAATCTGCCGTGGTGATGGCTTCGGTGGGAGTAACCACACCGGCGAGTACTTGGCGGATTGCACTCTGCATCACCCGTTGCACATCATACCGGAGCATGAATGGGGATGGGGCGACCGCTCCTACGGCAGCGCGTTGGATGGACGCAACAGCGGGCATCGTGCTGGTGTCTACCGTTCGATTCACCGGTTGGATACCGTTTTGGGCAAAGGTGGCTTGGTATTCGCTGCTGAGGAGCGCATCAATCAACGATTGTGCGGCTCGTACTTCGTCGGCTGTCAGACGCTGGTTGAGCACGACAGCTGTGCTGGACAATAGCGGTGCTACGTCTGTGTCACTCTCTGCATACCGCGGGAGTGGTGCAACAGCGAGTGCATCGCCCCATACCTGTTGGTAGGTCGAACGACGTGCGGATGAGTCAATGACCATGGCCAGCTGCCCCGCGCCCACGGTGCGCTCGACGTCAAAAACGCCATGCAGGCGGGTCAACAGGTCGGGATCTGCGTTGAGTGTTGCGAGCCACGCGAGCCAGCGCTCGGCCCCGTCGCGGCCACTCGTACCCAGCACGACGCGATTGTCTGCGTCGAAAACAGCACCACCAAACCCAGCGAGATACCCGCCGAATGTGTCAAACGTGATATCTGCACCAAGCCCCCAGTCGGGTGCATTGTGCAGCGCGCGGGCCATGACGAGCATATCATCGGTCGTCTGCGGCGCTTGGAGTACTGCACGGGTGTTATAAAACAGCAC
>CAIZHO010000367.1 GCA_903932805.1 uncultured Roseiflexaceae bacterium
GCGTCGAGGCCTTCTGGTGCACAGCCAAACCGAGCTGCTGTCTCGTGATATTCGAGATACCGGAACGATTTGAATGGGGTCATATCACCGTTCCGATACAAATCTGCAAATGAGGTGTGGAACGGTGCCAATGTCGACCCAAACGATTGGATCCGCGCACCCGTCAAATCGACAAAATGCGCAAAATTCAACATGATGCCTTGTTCGAGCATTGCTTGAAGTGCCTCGGGTGTGACAATGCCGCCACCTGCCATGACACAGATAAATGCCAAGAAATCCTGATTGTCGCCGGTGAAGCGGTGGAACCGTGGCTGATTGAAGCGATGGTATGTTTCGCTGAATAGGACGTCGTCATAGGTCGTGCCGAGGACATCGCTCACTGCCCGTTTGAGCGCAGTCAGACGTGCTGCATCGATGAGCTGGTGATTGCGCCCGCGGGCACCAATGAGTGTTTTGTCGAGGTCAATGATGACCGCCGTTTGGTCGTCGACGGTAAATTGTTCGGCAAATTGGCTCAGTTTTTGCCAGCGATTGGCGACATACACACCGGTGTCGTTTGAAAGTGACAGCGAGGGGTCTTCGGCTCGCTTCTCGTCGCAGATAAAGGCCGCACCATGCCAACCTGAGCGTTGCGCGATGGTCATGTACGTGCCGCCGTCGCTTTGCCGCGTATCACCGAGCATCATGAACTGACGGATTGGTTTTGTAGTGCGCGTGGCTTGTGCAGCGGTCAAGATAGCAATAGCGACTGCAGCATATGCATCGTCGCCCTTGCGTGGTTGGGTGTTTGGTGCAATGTCGGCTAACCCGGGAAGCCGGGGGTCCACGGGACGAATATTGCGAAATGCGACGAAATCGCCCAATAAATCAGCCACTGCGTGTCTGCCATAGATGTGCATGGTCAATCCTTTAGCGCGAGCCGGCATACCCTGCGGCAACGAGCAATTCTGCATTCAAAATAGCACTCCCGGCCGCGCCGCGGATAGTATTGTGCGACAGCACCACCATGCGGATGTCGTTGATGGGGCAGCTGCGGATGCGACCCACCGATACCGTCATTCCGTTGCCTGCGTCGCGGTCGCGACGGGGTTGTGGTCGCTCCGCATGCGTGTGGACCGCGAGCGGTTGTGTTGGCGCGCTGGGTAATCCGCGGACAAGCTCTGGTGCGCGGAAGTCAGCAATCGCGGCATGGACGTCTTCGATGGATAGCTTCTTGCCGGTCTTGATGGACAGCAACGCAGTGTGTCCATCGATCACAGGTACGCGCGTAACCTGCGCACTCATCAGCATTTGGTGTGGGGTAATGGCTGCTGAACCATATGCACCGAGGATCTTGGTTGGTTCGGTTTCGATTTTGTCTTCTTCGACGCCGTTTGCAATGTTGGGGATGATGTTGTCGATAATGTCCATCGACGATACGCCCGGGTAGCCAGCCCCGCTTATGGCTTGGAGGGTTGCAATCTGGACCGCATCAATGCCGCACACGTCTACCAATGGCTTGAGTGCGAGTGCGATGCCGATGACCGAACAGTTGGGGTTCGTAACCAGCGCACCCCGCCAGCCGCGGGTACGGCGTTGGTCATCGATAAGGTTGAGGTGTTCTGGATTGACTTCGGGGATCAGCAACGGGACATCGGCGGTCATGCGGTATGCCGATGCGTTCGAGCAGACGGCCGTCTGCGCAGCCCAGAGGGGCTCGTATTCCCGGGCGGCATCGGTGGGGAGCGCAGACAACGCAATGGCCACATCTGCGACGACGTCGCTTGGTTGCACAATCAAGTGGGCAACCTCGGGTGGCGGATTGCCATCGAGCACCCAACGTACGAGTTCACCGTATGGACGCCCAATGGTGCGGTCGGAACCGGTCAATACGGCTATTTCGAACCATGGGTGATTGTGCAACAGCTGGATCATGCGTTGACCGACAGCACCGGTTGCACCGAGGATGGCTATGGGAATCTTCTTCATACCGCCTACTTTCGTGGATATATGGTCTCGAGTTGGGGTGCATCATCCTTGATGCATACATTATTGCGTATGGCCGGCACAGCTGAACGACAGATGTGCTAAAAGTTTCGTCCCGAGCTAACTGAGTGCTAATTCATGCAACGCTTTGACTGCGATATCGCCGTCTGACGCTGCGACGACCATGCTGATCGAGCACTCCGACGATCCCTGGGCGATGACCAGGATGTTCACACCGGCTTGTGCCAGCGCGCCAAACACCCGCGCAGCGACACCGGGTCGTTCGTGGATACCCACACCGACGGCAGTGACGATGACCACGTTATCGCGGGATTTGATACGGTCGATGTCGCCGCGATCGATTTCGTGGCGGAGCGAATCCTCGAGCGCCGCAATTGCGGTGCTGCTCGACGCATTGGGAATCACAAAACAGATACTTTGCTCAGAAGACGCCTGCGAAATCATCAGGACGTTGGCACCTGCCTGCGCCACTGCCCCAAAGGTACGTGCTGCAACCCCTTGGACGCCGATCATCCCACGCCCTTCGACGGTCATCAGGTTCATGTTACGGATCACAGTGACAGCGCGAATTGCATGGGTGGTTGCTTCTGCGACACTCGTCACCAGTGTGCCCGTATGCGACGGATTGAAGGTATTGCGGATGCGGATGGGGATGCCACGCTCGATGCA
>CAIZHO010000368.1 GCA_903932805.1 uncultured Roseiflexaceae bacterium
GATAACTGATAACTGATAACTGATAACTGATAACTGATAACTGATAACTATCCTAAGCGTCACTCCAGCCGCCGCCATCGCCGCCGCCGAAGTCATCGCCACCACTCCACTCGCCGCTTTCCCAACCGCCGCCATTGTCTTCGATTTGATTGTCGTTGTTGACCTGGTCGGTGCCCCATGTCTCGCCGTCGATGATGTTGCTGTCGCTGGCAGCACCGCTGTTGAACATGTTGCCCATCATCCAGCCGAGCCCGAGCCCGCCCAGCAGACCGCCGAGGCCGCCGCCAAATCCACCCCCGAAGCCGTTGCCATAGCCATTGTTGTACCCACCACCGAACCCGCCACGGCGCCGAAATAATGCACCGATGACCGACATGGCTGCCCAAATCATCGCAAACGCACACAAGCACGTCAACAATCCACTCATGCAATCCTCCACTGGGGTGTACGCGTCGTCTGGCGATGTATACGCTCATGCGTGCACATTTGTTGCACGGCCACGGCGGTTATTCCGGTGCGCTGGTCCCCAGCTGCACGACCTGCATTTGGCCACGGCGCCAGTCGCGTGCATCCATGGGTTTGCCCCCTGCAGGCTGGACCTGTGTCAACAAAAACCCGCCGTCGCCGCAGACCACCACCGGTCCATGCGCCGTGTCGACGATGCGCCCTGCCGCTCCACTGCCGGGCCGGGTAACCACTTGCCCAGCCAAAATGCGCAACGCCGTGCCGTTGTCCAGCGTCGTGCTGGTCCCCGGCCAGGGATCATAGGCCCGTACCATGCGGTCGATGGTCGTAGCACCTGCAGTCCAGTCGATGACCCCAACGTCACGCGACAACAACCCGATGTAGCTCGCACGGCTGTCGTCTTGGGGGGTGGGGACGAGCGTGCCGGCGACGTATGCAGCGATGACGTCGCACAGCATCTGTGCACCGATATGGAAGAGCTCGTCGGTCAACGCCCCGGCACGGTCTGTGGCGCGCAGTGGTTGACGATGCTGGCGCAGGATGGGGCCAGCGTCCATTTTGGCACCGAGTTGCATCACCGACACGCCGACCTCTGTGTCGCCGGCCAGGATCGCACTGGTGACCGGCGCTGGCCCACGATGCAACGGCAACAGCGACGGGTGGATGTTGAGGTAGCCGTGCGGTGGGATGGTCAGCACGTTGCGCCGCAGTATTTCGCCATAGGCTGCGACGACCCCGATGTCGGGACGCAACGCCGCAATCTGGGCGACCACGGCGTCGTCTTTGAGTGTCTCGGGTTGGAGGATGGTGCCAATGCCCAGTTCTTGGGCACAGAGTTTGACCGGTGGCGGGGTGAGCACGCGGCCACGCCCACTGGGTCGATCGGGTTGGGTGACGACACCGACGATTTCGATCGACGGCATTGCGGCCAGTGCCCGGAGCGGGATGGTGGCCAGCTGTGGAGTACCCAGATACAGAACACGCATGGGTGACCTCGTGATGATTCAGCGACGATTGACGAGGATGATGCCGGTGACAATCAGCGCGCCGCCGACGATCTGGGTCGGGCGGATGGCCTCGCCCAAGAACGGTACTGCCAGCAGGGTCGCCAATACGACCTGACCGAGCAACACCACCGACGTGACCGACGCGGGCAGGTGCCCGAGTGCATAGTTGATGGCCAACCAGCCGACCGTCTGCGAAAACAAGCCCAGCAACAGGATCAAGCCCCAGGCCGTCATGCTGAAGCCGCTCAACGGTGCGTCAATCAGCCAGGCAACCGGCAAAATGACCAGACTCGCGATGCCCAATGACCAGACCATGAAGCCGACGGTGTCGATCCCGCTACGGGCGATCCGTGTGCTCAACAGGTAGCCCGCATAACAGACACTCGCCCCGGCTGCCAACGAAAGCCCAAAGACATCGCCGGGGTTGACTTGGACGTCGCCGTTCATGACGACGAACATCCCGCCAATGGCGAGGGCGAGGCCGAGCCAATAATAGCGCGAGAGTTTTTCTTTGAGCCAAAAAAGCGACACCAGACCGACCCAAATCGGTGCGTTATTGGCCACCAGGGTGGCACTCGCCGCAGGGGCGTGCATCAGCCCTTCGTTCCAAAAAATAAGGTCGACCCCAAAAAAGAGCCCACCGGCGACGACCGCCCAGAGCGTGCGCCCTTGCGGCACCTTGATACCTTTGACGGCATACCACGGCAACAAGACGAGGAACCCGATGAACACCCGATAAAAAGCGGACGAGGTGCCCGGTACATCGGCGAGTTTGACCAAAATGGGCGAAGAGCTGATGGCCATCGTACCGATAATCAATGCGAGCCAGGCTTTGGTACTCGTAGTCATTGCGACCCTTTCAAACAATTCTATGTATTGTAGGTGATAGCGCCACATGCGGGTGCGGTGTTCTTTCCCGTACAATAAACGGAGCCCCTCTGCGTTTTCGAAAGGGACAAAAATGGAACA
>CAIZHO010000369.1 GCA_903932805.1 uncultured Roseiflexaceae bacterium
ACATCAACCCGTTCCGCTTTACCCTGATTGACCTTGAGGGCAACAGCTACAGTCACATGACTGCGACGTATTCGCTCGACGGCTGGTTGGACTCGGCGAGTATCTACCCCGGCTACTCAGGTGGTGGACAACTCGCGTTCGAAATCCCTACCAAGACTGCTCCTGGACAGTTGCTGTTTGTGCACGAGAGTTATGCCACATCACCGATGGTGCTCGAACTACGTTCCAAACCACTCCGCTAGTTCTCAGTTACCGTGTGTGTGCTATTTGGTACCCACGAAATCATGCACAACTGAGGAATATTCAATCCTGCATACACCGCTCCTTCACAATATCGAAGGAGCGGTGTATACTAAATTACGTATTACGTTGACATTGAAATTGCCACAAATGTGGACTCATCGTATGCGAAACTATGGTGTGAATCGTTACAAGGAGTCTCAACGATGCGACGAATGATTGTTTTTTTGATCATGCTCGGGCTGTTGGTCGGGATGCAACCGAAGCACACAGCGAAAGCCGCCCAGCGCTGCTTTACCGAGACCAACCAATGTATGGACGGGCGGATAGCCGAATTCTGGGAGCAGAACGGTGGACTTGCAGTCTTTGGGTTCCCAATTGGCCCACAAGAGCAGATAACCGTCGACGGCAAGACCATTACCGTCCAGCGCTTCGAGCGCAATCGGCTCGAGTTGCACCCCGAGAACAAGCGCCCATACGATGTGCTCCTCGGCCGCTTGGGTGCTGATCGGCTCGGTCAGCAGGGTCGTGACTGGTTCGGCTTTGCCAAGAGCGGTGATACGGGCGGCTGTCGGGTGTTTGTCGAGACCGGGCATGCGGTCTGTGGTGCCATCCTCAAGGCATGGCGTGCCAACGGTCTGCAGATCGACGGCAAAAAAGCCGTCAGCGATGCCGAAAGTCTTGCGCTGTTTGGTATGCCGTTATCGGGCCTGATGACCGAGACACTGTCGGACGGTAAGCAGTACCAGGTGCAGTGGTTCGAGCGTGCCCGCTTCGAGCTGCACCCCGAGAATGCCGCGCCGTACGATGTCTTGTTGGGGTTGTTGGGGAATGAAGTCGGTGGTGGATCTGCTTCGGCGGCAGCAGCACCTGCGCCGGCACAACGAGGACCAGGAAGTCTGTTTGTGCCGTTGCACAAGCGTATGTTTGCGTCGTACATGCTTGAACAATGGGGGTACAAGCCTGACAAATGGGAAGTCGAATGGAGAGTGAGCTCGAGCTTCTTTGAAGGTCTGAATGATGGAACCGCAGTGAAGTATGATGCTTCAACATGGCGTGACAACCTCGTGCAATCACTTCTCGTTTCAACCACAATGTACTCGCCAAGTGGGGATTACTGGGGTCTAGTTTACAAAATCGTTGAATACACAAACGATTCGGATGCTCTAAGTTATTACTATGCTATCGACATCGAAGATGGTCTCGCATCTTCTCAAGGAATTAATTACTACTCTCCAAACGACCGGTGTCTGGAACAATGGGTCGTTGGCACCAGTCCTAACGGCATCATGAACAGCAATCTCAAAATGCGTTGTGGGAATAAAGTACTTGACTTAACCGTCCTCGGGAATGGGAACGATGATGAATTTATTCAACTTTTTGGCCGCATAGACATGTTTTTTGCAGGTAGCTTCGGCTGGTAATCCGTACACCCTCATCCATGGATTCGTGGATGGGGGTGTATTGTCTTTTGAAAGGATATCCTCATGC
>CAIZHO010000370.1 GCA_903932805.1 uncultured Roseiflexaceae bacterium
ACCAACAACAACACATCTACCCGAAAGAGCCGCCATGCTGCGCCGTCTGCCCATATATCTGCTGAGTCTGTGTCTGGCCGCCGCGGTCATCCTGGTCCAGGTGCCCTTGTGGGTGTTGACCGTGGTACGCCGGGTGGGCTACGCCTACCCCATCGACTACGGCGAAGGGCCGTTGTTGCGGCAACTGCAGTTCCTCATGCACGGTGGGTCGTTGGCGGGGCTGTACGGCGATTTGCAGGCGGCACCGTTTGTGGTGGCCAACTATCCGCCGCTCTATCTCACGGTGACCCGTATCGTCGCGCTCGTCGTGCCCGAACTGGCTGCCGGCCGCGTCGTCTCGATGCTGGCAGGCCTTGCGGTGGGGGTGGCGATTGTGCTCCTCGCACTGCCACGGAACGCTCCCAGAATGGTCATCGGTGCGACGGTTTTGGCGGCAATGAGCTGGTTCGCTATCCCCATTGTGCGCGAATGGAGTGGTGTCATGCGCGTCGACATGCTCGGGGTCGCCGTGGGGTTGGTCGGTCTGGTGCTTGCACGACGCGGCCGGATCACGTCCGGTACCGTGTTGGTCGCGCTGGCGCTATTGGCCAAACCGACCCTGATTGCTGCGCCGTTTGCGCTTTTGGTGTGGTTGGCCGCCCAGCCACGCGCGGTCGCCCTGCGCGCGGCGGGGAGTGCCGCCGCAGTACTGGTGGGGATTGTGGTCGCATTGTGGCTGTCTGGTGCCGATTTGTGGTTGCACCTGGTCCAATCGAATGTCAACGGCTGGGAGTATGCGTTGGCGCGGGGCTTTTGGAAGGAACTGCTGACCATCCATTGGCCGTTGCTGATCATTGCCGCGGGGGGATGCGTGGTGCTGCTCCGCAGCTGGCGCACGGCGTTGCATGACGATGCGATCGGTCTGACGATGGCACTTGCCTACACCGTCGGTGGCGTGCTGGTAGGCATCGGTATCGGCAAAGTCGGGGCGTATGCTAACTACTTCCTCGAACTCTACGCTGGCCTCGTCTGGGTTGCAGCAGTGCTTGCAGGGCAATGGGCCTGGCAGACAGATCGCACACGCTGGCTGTCGGTGGCTGTGGTGGCGGCGTGTAGCCTCGCGCTGGTGCGTTTTTATCCGTTGTGGAGCGAGACCTACCCCAAGCCGTACGGCATGATCGAGCAACAGCGGCCGGCGCGCATCGTGGTGGGCGGCTACGGAGTGCTCCAGGACTACCAGCGCGAGGGGCAGATTTTGGCGGCCAATGCCGTCACCAACGCGGATGTGACGACGCTCATCCGACAGGCGGGGACGAGTGTGTTCACCGATGTCCCGGCGATCGCCGCACAAGCCGACGTCACTGCGCCGATGCAGGTCTTTGAGCATCGCCAGCTCCTCGACGTAGGATTGTGGGACCAAAAACCCCTGTTGCGCCAGCTGGCCAACGGCCAGATCCCCATCGTCGTGCTGGACTACCTGGGCAACTGGATGACACCCGAGAGCATCGCACTGATCCGCACCCGCTACGCACAAAGCGGCTCGCGCGGGAGCTATGACGTCTACCATCCGATTGCGACCGGCGCGCCCACGCATATCGCAGTGCCGTATGCGCAGGCAACCATCGATCGGATTGCGCTTGCTGCTCCCCTACTGACCAATGCCTACGAGCCCGGTAGCATCGTCCCGGTGACCATCCGCCTGAGCGGGACCGGTGATGCAGTGTCACACCGGGTCACTCTGCTGCTTCGTGATGGCAATGGGACGGTGGTGGCCCGTAGCGAGCAACTGTTGTTCGCCGGGGCGCTGACGTTGGCAGATCTGGCAGCCGGCCCGCTCGAACACCTGCAGCCGCTCCCGATCCCACGCCGCAGTGCCGACGGGGTCTATCAGCTCGCCATCGCCATCGACGACGCTCCTGCGACGGCTGTCGTGACCATCCCCGTGGCACGCGGCAGCGGCGTGATGCGTGGTGAGCCGGCTTACCTCATCCCCACGGCGTTTGCCGACTACATAGCGGCACATGGTGGGGAAGAAGCGTACGGAATCCCCCACATGCCTGCCCTGCCGTTCGCCACAATGACCCTGCAGTGCTATACCACGCGCTGTCTGATGCTCCCCACCGGAGCCACTGCGGTTCAACCCGCGCCGTTAGGGGAGTGGTTGCGCGGCGCGACAGCCCTCTTGCCGCGGGCACATGATGATGATCGCTACCACTTCGAGCGCGTCGTATCGCAATCCGGCGCCTACACCGATCCCGCCTATACGAGCGCCGATGTGCCACGCAGCGACGGCGCAACCACCGTGTGGCTACGCCGTGATGTGTTGTTGCAGTATGTGGACGATACCGTCACGGTGAGCAACGGCGGCGAGCGCTTGTTGCGCCTACCGGGCATTCCCTACCGCTGGGGCACTGCACCTTGATTACCGATTAAGTGCAGTACGGAAGATGCCGACTGCCTGATGAATCTGTGCGTCGGTGACCACCAAGGGTGGGATAAAGCGGACGACGTTATCGTAGGTGCCGCAGGTCAGCAGCAACAGGCCGAGCTCACGGCACGCCGCCAAGGTGCGGCTAGCCAATGCGGCATCGGGCGCACCGTGTGCGTCGACGAGTTCGACACCGACCATCAACCCCATGCCACGCACATCGCCGATGCGGGGATCTGCCTGTTGGAGCTC
>CAIZHO010000371.1 GCA_903932805.1 uncultured Roseiflexaceae bacterium
GCCGGTAATCTGCCCAATGCCGCCGAGCTTCTTGTGGCCATAGGCGTCTTCTTCGCCGTATTCCATCGCCTGACCATCGATCATGTGCGCGCCTTCGGACATGACCATGATGGCGTAGTTCGACGGGTTGCGCTTCTTGTCGGCGACCAACTGGTGGGCCAGTCGGTCGATGTCGAAGGGCACTTCGGCGATGATACTCCGGTCTGCATCAGCCAAAAAGCCCGAAACCAGAGCAGTCTCACCACAATTGCGGCCAAACAGCTCCACCACTGCGATGCGCTCGTGCGAACCGGTCGGGGTGCGTAGTGCGTTGATAAACTCGACCGAACGGGTAATTGCGGTCGAGAATCCCAAACAATAGTCCGTCCCAAAGACGTCGTTATCCATGGTCTTGGGAATGGCAATGACGCGTACCCCTTCTTGATGCATGCGTACGGCATACGAAAGGGTGTCGTCGCCGCCGATAGGAATCAGCGTGTCGATGCCCAAGTGTTCGAGCACTTTGAGGATGTGTGCTGTTGCATCGGCGGTGTTTTTGGGACCGCTATGCGTGAAGCGCCCTTTGAGGAAATCGGGCATCATCTTTTCGGAGACGCGTTGTGGATTGGTGCGTGAAGAGTGCAACGTCGTCCCGCCGTAGCGGTCAATGGTGCGGACATGCAATGGGGTTAGCGGGGCAGCCCATTCTTCGTTACCTTCGGGGTTTTCCAAATTATAGTTGAGCAACCCGCCCCAACCGCGCTTGATGCCAATGACTTCAACGCCGGCATCTGCGCAACGATTGACGACGGCTTTGATTGCTGGGTTCAACCCTGGGACGTCGCCGCCACCGGTCAAAATACCTACTCGCACAATTGACCTCCATCACTCAATACGACTTCTATGCGGACTACTCAGATGACTGAGCAGAAATCCCAATCAGGAAAAAAGCGCCGGGTCGCGGATACGTGTCATACGTAGATGCGCGAGCGCCGGCGCTCATATGTGCAATTTTCAGACGAATAGCTTAGCCGCCACCCGCACCGAAGCCCATAATACCACCCTTTGTCATCGCATGCACATCGAGCAGCTCATCGATGCGTTCTGCACTGAGGAGCCCCTTTTCGATCACGACTTCTTTGATGGTCTTGCCTGTCGCCATGGATTCTTTGGCAACCGCAGCACCATTTGCGTAGCCGATTTCGCGGTTAAGGGCGGTTACGAGAATGGCATTTTTGGCCAGCCAACCCGAGGCTTTTTCGCGGTTGGCGGTCAATCCGACGACACATTTGGTGGTGAATGCGTTTATTGCACCAATCATGACGTGCATCATCTCGAACAGATTGTGGGCAATGATGGGCATCATGACGTTCAATTCGAGCTGACCGGCCTGTGCTGCCAAGGTAACCGTATGGTCACACCCCTGTACATGGAAGCATGCCATGTTGAGCATTTCGGCCAGAACGGGATTGATTTTGCCGGGCATGATGCTCGAGCCGGGTTGTACCGCAGGCAAACGCAGTTCATCGAAACCCGTCGCTGGGCCAGATGCAAGCAGGCGGAAGTCGTTGGCGATGCGGGTCAATGTGACACACAGCGTGCGAATGGCGCTCGAAAAGTCGGCGGCATCTGCCATGTTTTGCATCGACTCAAACAAGTTGCCCGAGCTCCGCAATTCTTGCCCGAGCAAACGGCTCAATGTGGTCACCATGCGTGGGTGGTATTCGGCGTGCGCGTTGAGTCCC
>CAIZHO010000372.1 GCA_903932805.1 uncultured Roseiflexaceae bacterium
ATAACTGATAACTGATAACTGATAACTGATACCTAATCACTGATACCTGATACCTGCATCCTGCTATAATTGCGTGCAGAACAGCCCCCCACAATCAAAGGATAAGCTATGAGCAATGCAACGATGCACGGGCTCGTCTACCGCGGCCCACGCGAACGCACGCAGATCGAAGAGGTCGCCGTGCCGTCACCAGCAGCCGGTCAGGTGTTGATGAAGGTCGGCGCAGTCGGGGTCTGTGGTACCGACATCCACGTCTGGCAGGGTGACAACCACCAGATGGAAGGGCCGCGTATCCTCGGTCACGAATTCGCAGGGGAAGTGGTCGCACTCGGCGCAGGCGTCAGCGAATTCCGCGTCGGCGAGCGTGTTGTCTCCGAGACCGCGTCGTGGGTCTGCGGCGTTTGTCCATACTGCCGCGCCGGTCAATATAACGTCTGCCCGACCCGCAAAGGGTTCGGATTTGGTGCCGATGGCGCGATGGCCAACTACGTCCTCAGCCGCCCTGCGATTCTGCACCGCATCCCCGATCGTGTCTCGATGGCACATGCGTCGATGACCGAGCCGGGTTGTGTAGCCTATAACGCGATTTTTGAGAAAAGCCGGCCCCGCCCGGCCGACCACGCCGTCGTCCTCGGACCCGGCCCCATCGGGCTGATGTGTATCGCCATGCTCCGCATTGCCGGCGTTGGTCGCATCAGTGTCATTGGGTTGCGTCGCGACGGCCATCGCCTCGAGCTTGCCAAAACCATGGGTGCCGACGATGTCCTCGTCGCCGACGAGATGGACGCCGTTAAGGCCGTCATCGACGCAGGCGATGGGTTCGGGGCGCATCTCGTGGTGGACGCCGTCGGCGTCTCCAAAACCCTCGATCAATCGCTCGACATGGTCCGCCCCAACGGCCAAATCACCAAAATCGGCTGGGGTCCTGCTCCCGTCGGCTTCAGCCTCGACCGCCTCATCATCAAGGCTGCTACCCTCCAGGGCTCGTTCAGTCATTTGCACGGCACCTGGGAGCGTGTGTTGGCGCTGATGGGTACCGGTCAACTCAATGTCGCACCACTGGTCACCGAGTTCGACCTACACGACTGGCACGAAGGCTTTATGGCCATGGAAGAGCTCACCATCCCCAAAGCGGTCTTGCGCCCCAATGGTTCGGTCGCCTAATACGGAGGGGCTATGTCGCTTCACATCGGTCAGAACCCCATCGGATTGGCTGCCTATTCGTTCCCCTGGCGCTGTGGCTTTGCGGGTGCAGGCAGCGATCGCGTCTGCGCGCGGCCGTATGACGCCCACGCGTTGCTCGAGTTGGCTTCGTACTACAACATGGCCACTGTCGAGATCCCTGTGGACATCATCCGTGATCAATCCGATAACGGTCTCGCCGAGTTCCGCCGCCGCGCCGATTCGTTGGGCATCAACATCGTCGTCGACGGAGCGGTCATCGATCAGGCTATGTTGACCGCGTTGCTCCCCAAGGCTGCCATTCTCGGTGCCAAGGTGGTCCGCGTGATGCTCAGCGGCATGCTGGAAGGTGCCCGGGCGACCTTCCCCGGTGGTTGGGATGCGCATCTCACACGCCAAATCGCCGTCCTCAAAGCATTTCGCACACAGGCAGAACACCACGACATCGTGATTGCACCCGAGAACCACCAAGATCTCGACAGCCACGACCTCATCCGCATGTGCGACGAAGTGGGTGGCCGCCACATCGGCGTCACCCTCGACGCCGTTAATCCATTGGCCGTTGCCGAAGAGCCCATCGCCTTTGCACGCGCCCTCGGATCCCGCATCGTCAATGTGCACCTCAAGGACTACACCATCCATTTGACCAACGAGGGCTATCGCTTGGTGCGCTGTGCCCTCGGCCACGGCGTGCTCGATGTGCCCGCGCTGTTTGCCGTGTTGGCCGAGGTGGCCCCGCAGGCGACCTGCAATATCGAACTCGCTGCCATCAATGCCCGCCACATTCGCGTTTGGACTGCCGAGTGGTGGCACGGCTACCCACGTCCCTACAACCCTGCGACGCTCCAACCGTTGTTGGCATACCTTGCACAACACGTCAGCAGTGCCGCCATTGACTGGCGGACGCCGTGGGAGCAGGGTGCTGATGCGGTTTCGTTGGGTGCCTACGAAGAAAGTCAGTGTGCCCAGAGCGTTGTCTACTTGCGTTCGCTGATGCCACACCACACAGGGGGTCGTTGATGACTGCAGTCACACCGTTGAATTTGTTCAAGCTCGATGGCAAAACCGCCCTCATCACCGGCGCCTCCGGTGGGCTTGGTGAAGTCTTTGCACACACGCTGGCCGCCGCCGGTGCCGATATCATCCTGGTCGGACGACGGCTCGAGCCGCTCGAGGCTATGGCCACCACCCTGCGCGAGCTCTATGGGCGCACGATTACCACACACGCGGCCGATGTGACTGATGTGGCGCAAATCGACGCCATGGTGCAGGCCGTCGGCATCGTCGACATCCTCATCAACAGCGCTGGTATCAACCTGCGCAAACCTGCCGTCGAATACCCCATCGACAAATGGGACGAACTGATGAAGGTGAACTTATCTGCACCGTTCTACATGGCGCGTGCGTTCGCCCCGCAGATGATTGCCCGGCGTTGGGGGCGCATTATCAACATCAGCTCGATGCTGGGGACGGTCGGGTTAGCCGAACGCGCACCCTACACCGCCACCAAAGGCGGCCTGATTCAACTCACGCGGACCTTGGCACTCGAGTGGGCGAGCAGCGGCGTCACGGTCAATGCATTATGCCCAGGGCCGTTTGCCACGGACATGAATATCCCCATCATGAACAACCCGGCAGCCTACCAATGGTTCATCGATCGCCTGCCCATCGGGCGGTGGGGGGATTTGCAGGATTTGCAGGGGCCGATATTGTTTTTGTCTTCGGATGCATCTGCATTCATGACCGGCGCTTCGATGGTCGTCGACGGCGGCTGGACCGCACAGTAAAAAGCGGCGCACCGCGCCGTCAGGAGGCACATATGGCACAGGGTTACCGGGATGTGATGCCCAAAGAATACAGCGTCGAAATCCAAGAATTCCGCATCCCCGATGTCGGCCCCGACCAAGTGTTGGTGCAGACCGAAGCCTCCGGCATCAGTGCCGGCACCGAGTTGGCGATCTACACGGGCATTCATCAGTGGCTCAAAGACCCCACCAACACATGGGCCAAGTTCCCCTTTGTGCCCGGCTATAGTTCCGTCGGTCGCATCATCGCAGTGGGCAAAAACATCACCCGCTTCCGCGAAGGGCAGCGCGTCTTTGGCCCCGGCCGACACGAAAGCCACGCGGTCATTGATGTCCATGCCGAGACCGAATTGTTCCCCATTGCAGACCACGTGCCGGCCCCACAGGCGGCCATGTTGTCGTTGGCGCGATTTCCCTTTACTGCCCTTGTGCAGTCACAGCGGATCCTCGGGCAAGCGGTGGTCATCCTCGGTATGGGCATGATTGGCCAAATTGCCACGCGTCTCTTTGCTGCCTCGGGCGCATATCCGATCATCGGCGTCGACAGCTTTGCACAGCGCCGCGCATGGGCCGAGCAGGTCTATGGCGTACGTACTATTGACCCGACGGCCGGCGACGCCCCGGCACAACTCCAAGCGCTGTTGGGCCGCAAGGCAGACATCGTCGTCGATGCAACCGGTGTGCCGGCTGCCCTGCAGGATGCCCTCAAATTGGTCGCCGATGGCGGGCAAGTCGTCTTGGTGGGCAGCCCACGTGGCATCATCCAAAACTTCGATTCGTACTGGGACCTGCATGGTCGTTCGGTCACGGTGACCGGTGCACATGGTAGTGCGATTGGTGGGGCGGTGCGCGAGCATTTCCCCTTTACCCGCGATCGTGCCTTGCCATTAATTGCCCACTATGCCGAAAGCGGCAAAATCGACCTGTCGAACATGCTCACCCACCACGTCCACGCCAGTCAAGCGCACGAAATGTACGACGGATTGTTGCATCACCGCAACGAGTACCTCGCCGTCACGTTGCATTGGGATGCGGTGTAACTATGACACACGTGGTCGTCATTTCTGGCGCAGGCAGCGGTATCGGGGCTGCCACAGCGATACGCTTTGCCGCTGCAGGATCAACCGTGGTCCTGTTGGGGCGCCGTGTCGAAGCCCTCAAAGAGACTGCCCTGCACTGCGAAGAACGGGCGGTAATCATGCCCTGCGATGTGACCGATGCGGCTGCCGTCGCAGCCGTCGTTGCGCACGTCGAGTTCCGCTATGGGCACATCGATGTCCTCGTCAGTGCAGCTGGCACCAACCTGCCCGCGCGTACCGTGCCCGAGTTGACTGCGGCTTCGTGGCAGATGATGCTCGACGTGAATCTGACCGGTGCGTTCTACCTCATGACCGCCTGTGCGCCATTGGTGCGCACGGCCAAAGGCGTCGTCGTGGCTATCGGGTCGACATCGGTGCCGCGACCGAGCGCACTCGGTGGTGCCGCGTATAACGCAGCCAAGAGCGGTTTGTCGGCTTTTGTGCGTACTATGGCCCAAGAAGAAGCAGCCCACGGCGTGCGTATGACGATGCTCCAGCCGGGTGAAGTCGACACTCCGCTGATAGACAAGCGCCCCGCCCCGGTCAGCGCCGAACGCCGCGCTGCTATGCTCCAGGCCGATGATGTGGCGATGACCATCCAATTCATTGCCAGCCTACCCGCCCGCGCGCATATCCCCGAGATGATCCTCACGCCGAGCGCAAATCCGTTTGTTTAATTGTCGACAGTGGGAACGTTCACGCAGAGCCACAGCCAAGCCACGCAGAGAAGCTGAGAAGGAGGAATGAACCTGCTTTCTGGAGCTCTGCGTGCAGTATGTAGGGGTTGAGCGATTTTCGTCACCAAAAAAAGTGCGGCAGGGAGGATTTTTCATCCATCCCACCGCACAAAAATATGTTTCTGAAAACTGAAAACTGAAAACTGAAAACTGATAACTGATAACTGATAACTGATAACTGCCTACCGTCGCGCTACTGCAACATCCCGTTCTTTGGGCAAATCAAACCAGGCGTTGTTGCAGACAGCCATCGCCTCGTCGTCCAACACCAAATCGAGGTTGCCGAGCGAATCCGCTAGTTGCTCTGGGCGACTCGCGCCGATAATCGGTGCGGTGATACCTGCTTGGGCACGGACCCAGGCGAGTGCCGCATGGGTCAACGGGATCCCGCGGCCATTGAAGTACTGCTGCAATTCGGCGACGGTGTTGTGGACTTCGTCGTTCCAGTAGCGTTTGCGATAGAGCTCACCAGCGCCGGTCAAATTGAAGCGCGAGCCAGGTTCGACCGTGCGTTGTGCACTATAGCGACCAGTCAACATGCCACCGGCGAGGGGATTGTAGGGTATGACACCCAAGCCGTATGTTTTGGCGACCGGCAAGATTTCGTCTTCGATCATGCGAAACAACATGTTGTAGCGTGGTTGGAGCGAGATAAAGCTACTCAGATGACGGATGTCGCTTGTCCAAAGCGCTTGCATAATCTGCATGGCCGTGAAGTTCGAACAGCCGATGTAGCGCACTTTGCCGGCCCGGACCAGGTCGGTCAGCGCCTCGAGCGTTTCGGCAATCGGCGTCTCGGGGTCGGGTGCATGAACCTGATACAAATCGATGTAATCCACCCCGAGGCGTACGAGACTCGCATCGCAGGCTGCCATGATGTGCTTGCGTGACAGACCTTCGTTGTTTGCCCCGGGCGCAATGGCACCGCGGCATTTGGTGGCGAGCACCAGGTCGTGCCGGTTGTTGCGGGCCTTCAGCCAGGTCCCGATGAACTCCTCGGTGCGGCCGGCACTGCGGTAATCGCCGCCGAGTGGGTAGACATCCGCGGTGTCAATGAAGGTGATACCGTGGGCGACTGCGGTGTCGAGGATGGCATGTGACGTTGCTTCGTCGGCTTGATTGCCGAAGGTCATAGTGCCGAGACAGAGTTCGCTGACATGCAACCCCGAGCGGCCGAGACGTGTGGTGCGCATAATTGTCCTTTGGGTTTCGTGCGGATGACACGAGTATACGCCAATTGGCCGCAAGGCAACAAAAAACGAGTGGAGGCGCACCCTGGCCTCCACTCGTCAGATGAAAATATGGTTTAGTAGCGGTTGTCGTCGCGTGGCCCACGGCGTGGGGCACCGGCACCGAATCCGGGTTTCTCGTCCGATTCGTTGACGCGCAACTGGCGACCGGCAACTTCGAGGCCATTGGTGGCCGAAATTACATCTTCGACGTTGTCGACTTCCATCTCGACGAAGCCAAACCCACGTGAGCGCTGAGTATCACGGTCGATGACGACACGAGCACTGACAACTTCACCGTGATCGGCAAATGTATTGCCCAAAT
>CAIZHO010000373.1 GCA_903932805.1 uncultured Roseiflexaceae bacterium
CCACGGTCGCTATACCACTGGAGCTGCCACGGCACGCGGGTCATAACGACAGCATCAGCAGGGAGCTCCCGGTGTATATAGGCATACATATCTTTATCTGCTATCACGCGTGCGGCATCGAGTGGCTGTGCACGCATGATACTCTGCATACTCGGGAAAATTGCCAGCAGCACTGCACCCAACAAGAGCGTGGCTTTCGTGAGGTGCATGGTTTTGCCGGGAACGGATACAACACAATCGACTGCCCACACCATTCCACGTGCCGAGAGCAGCGCGAGCCAAGGTAACACAAAGACCCAATACCGTGGTTCGTTGGCGTGCCAATACACAATCATAAACACACTATATGGCAAACACGCACTGACAAACAATTTCCAAAACGGTTGCAGCCGACCCACAATGGGTAGCGCCCATCCTATTGGGAGCGCCCACAATGCAAGCGGACTGAGTAATCCTGTGGCTGCAGCTGCAGCGCCGAATTCGTTGAATGGCCACGGTAACGCAACGAAACTCGGAAGCAGATAGTCTTGGATGACATTCAATTGGATCAGACATTTTTGTATGATGGCATCGTAGCCCCAGCGCAACAACCAGCTACGCTCGGGTAAGTCTCCGGGTCCAATTCCACCGTCTGCCATGTAAATGCGATAAATGGCATCCCACTGTGTGTATTCAAGAATCCACGCGTCGAACGATTCGGTGCTATGCACGACACTGCCGAACAATACCAGATTACGGATGATATAGGGTGAAAGCACGATGACCGCAATCCCGGCCCATACCGCCACACCAAACACGCGTCGTGCCAAGGTTCGCGCGTTTACTGCAGGATAGAGCATGGGGAAAACCCAAGTGGCCAACAACCACAAACCCATTCCAAATGCCAACATTGCTGCGGTTCCGGGCTTTTGGAGCAACATCAATCCCGTCCAGATCCCGGTTATTAGAACCTTTGCACGGGTACTCGCAAACCGCCCAGAAGGCCAATATGTCGCGCCTGATTGTGGAAGCAACCAGACTCCTTGTAACGCGGCTGTGGTGAAAACCACAAATGCGATGTCACTGGTGGCATAAATTAATTGCCGATACATGAAGATATTCACGGTTACCAGGATGACACTTACCATTGCAACGCGAGAGCCCCACCGGTATCGTGCAAATCGATCGACTAACCAGATTAATAGTCCCCAAAAGATGATATTGGGGAACCGGGCAGCATGATCATGCACCCCAAAAAAGAAAAATGAAATTGCGATCCAAACAGGCTGAAGGATGGGCCACGTTTCCTGCGGGTGTGTCACAGTTGGGAACAACTGATAAAACTGCGTCACATAGTCGACGACCCAGCCACGGCCACGTATCAGGTTTCGTGCAACAACGGCATTGTCTGCATAATCTGCGTGCCCAATAAACGTCGCTTGGTACATAGCCCAAGCCACCGCTCCCCCGACGACGACGTACCCGAGCCAGTACCATTGCCGCATCCAACGTCGTACTGCAAGCATACGCCTCTGTTGCACAAGGAGCTCTGTCCGTGCCTCCAGAAACCACATGAGAACCACTGCAACCAAGTACATACGCCACAACCCTGTGGTGCCAATGGTGGCGACCGTCACGGTGCTGACTATTGTCCAGCGCATCATCGTAGTAAGCGGTACGCGGCGGCGCATGCGTCGTACAATTGCACGCAAAATGGGCATCCACTGATGCTGCAACACGACGATCGAAAGGAACAGGCTGCCAGAGACAACATATGCAACGACGGGCAACATCCACTGTCCTGCGCCGACGCATGCTGCAATCCCAAAAAGTGTACCGACCAGACTCACCACAAGGCGCGCCCGACGTCCCCACCTCAGACGGTACGCGAGCGACCATAGAACGATGAGAATCGACATATACAGCGCGCAAACAGACCAAAGCGAATACTGCAACAAACGGGACGGCGCTGGAGTTATCACCACTTCATCAATGCGAACGCCCTTTTGTCGTGGGTCAGTGTAGAGGGCAGTGTCTGTGAAAACGGTACTGCTGCGGATGGTTATGACTGTAGAGGAAGAATCACTGATTTGCGCAACATCGAAATCATATTGGTTGAATGCTGCTGTGGGTTGAAAGCTCCCGATCACAGTATCGTTGATAGAAATGGTTACAAACGGCTGCTTCGCTCCGGGCCAGCCAGCGACTTGGAACGAAAGAGAACCGATGTTGGATACGGGCAGGACGAGCTGTGACATTTCTTGAGTCCAGCGGGCACGACCATTCGATGAACCAGGTGCGAGTTCATCTGCAAACCACTTCCCATCGATTGCATTCCCGACGCTTGCTGTCCGATCCAACAACACACGATCACCGATAGTGCCGATGGCATACCGAAGTGGGTTTGCGTTGAACGACGTTACCCACGCAACCGCACAAACAATCGCAATGGTACAAACGACCAAAAGCGCATCCCACCGGATGCGCTGTATCAGTTCATGCAACCTCTGTCGATTCTGGTGCGTTTGATGTGCCGGTGATTCAGTCACGCCGCATCCTTCACTCGTACCACCACAGGTAGTATTATACACGACTGCACCGGATTGCGATGCAATCCGGTGCAGTCAGATGGGTTATTTGGTTTCAGCCAAGGCCCGTCGGAGCACTTTGCCAACAGCAGTTTTGGGCAATTCGTCACGGAACTCAAAGCGGCGTGGCACTTTGAAATCCGCGAGATATTGCTTACAAAAGACCTTCAGTGATTCAACATCGATCGGCACACCATCTCTAGTGACAATGAACGCAGTGACCGTATCATCTCCGCGCGCTGCATTCGGGATGCCAACAACAGCAGCTTCACGGATTTGCGGATGCATGTAGAGGACCTCTTCTACATCGCGTGGGAGCACCTTGAGGCCGCTCACAATAATCATGTCTTTGAGACGATCCACAATGTAGAAGTAGCCATCGCTGTCTGTGCGGGCAATGTCCCCGGTCCGCAACCAACCATCGGGGGTGATGGTTTGCGCCGTCTCTTCGGGTTTGTTCCAGTAGCCCTTCATGACTTGTGGTCCGGTCACCCAGAGCTCACCCGTTGCTTCAGAGCCAATGGGGATTGCTTCGCCAGTCTCGAGATCGACGATCTTGGCATCCGTGTTAGGCAGCGGGATTCCAACAGACCCTTTTTTAGAGATGCCCATTAATGGATTTGCATGCGAAACGGGAGAAAGCTCGGTCATGCCAAACCCTTCAATGAGCCGTCCACCAGTCAGATCATTGAACCGGGTTTGAATCTCGACCGGCATTGCTGCAGATCCGCTGAGACATGCCTTGATCGAGCGCAAATCGTACTGCTCCACATTTGGATGATTGACAATACCAATGTACATAGCAGGAACGCCAGGATAGACCGTCGATCGTTCCTTCTGCATAATGTTCATGACATTATCGATAGGTCGGGGATTCGGGACAATCTGCAATTCAGCAGCAATTGAAATTCCGTACACCAACGCCACCACCAGACCATACACATGAAAGAACGGAATGGCACACATGAACTTCTCAACGCCCTGATCTGCAGTCGTAAACCATGCATTGATTTGACTCGCGTTGACGTTCAGATTGCGATGCGTCAACATCGCAGCCTTTGGTGTCCCTGTGGTGCCACCGGTATATTGCAAAACGGCGACATCATCGG
>CAIZHO010000374.1 GCA_903932805.1 uncultured Roseiflexaceae bacterium
GCACGGTCGAGTCGGAGCACTTCGTCATGGCTCTGGCTACATTCATCGGCTGCCGTCTCGAAGGTAGTCACCGCGCGGCTGACTTCGCCACGGGCTTGACCGATGGGCTTGCCGGCTTCGAGCGCAATGGCCTGGGCAAACGCTTCGCGCTGGGCGGTCACGGTGGCCGCAACCGTGCGCAGGATGCGTGCCCGGACATGTGCGGGGAGCGCACGAGTTTGGGCAAACGATCCATATGCAGCGCTGATAGCAACATCAACGTCGGCGCGGGTTGCGCGGCCCACTGCAGCGATAGGTGCATTGTCGTAGGGGCAATGAATCATCGGACCCGGTCGGTCCGTCAAAACGCCTGCCAACAAAATAGGACGTGGGATCGTCATGGGAGCCTCCGTTGTAACGATGGGTGAATCCAAGTCGCAAACAGTGCATCGACGGTGAATGCACAGATTGTCGTGGCGACATCGCGCATCGACGTACTGTCGGCATGCGCATACCGATAGCTGCTCACATACTCCAAGAGCATGCGATCAAATGCGTCGGGTCCGATGTCGTTCCGCAGTGCCTCATAAAAGAGCGCCCCTTTGGCATATGCCAGGACATTGAATGTGTAGAGTGTGTATGTGCGCATGTGTTGCTGTACCGGCGCATCGAGTTCTCTTTCGATCAAACGGTCGTATTGTCGTTGCAGTTCGGCGAGTTCGCTTTGTGCTGCATCCTCACCGCCATACGCCCGGCGATAGATGACTTGGGCATAGGTAGCGAGTGACTCGTCGACCCATGCATCTGATTGGACGTCGTTGCCTACCAGATTATAGAACCACTGGTGAGCGACTTCGTGCACCACGGTGCTCTCGAGCCGTTTGCCACTGGCAACCGTGCGGTCCTGCATCAGGATGAGCCCCGGGTATTCGACACCGTAGAACGATGCTGCATCGACCGCCACGACATCGAGTTCGCGATACGGGTATTGGCCAAACCGCGCGTTGAACAGTCGCAGGGCTTGGGTGGCAGCAGTGAGTGTCTGTGTAGCAGCTTGGTTCTCTTCACTCGTTGGTGCGTAGACCGTGACCCGTGTGCCATCGACAGTTGCACTGGTTGCTGGGAGTGTGGTAAGCACAAACGTAAAATCTCGTTGCAGCCCACTGACGACGCGTACGGTCTGAGTGGTTGGCGTCTGCTGTACCGCTATTACACTGCCGGTGCTGACTAACTGATGCGTCGACGGGATCGTGACGGTCACGTCATACAGCCCAATGGGGCTATTGACAAGGTCCCCTTTCGTGTCGGGATCGGCTGTTTGCCAGACACCCCCAATCGACATCGCCAAGAGCGGGTAGGCCGATGCGAACGATAACGTCGTTCCGTCATCGTTGAATGCACCATATTTGGTCTGCCCAAGCCCTGCAGGGATGGTCGTGTGGTAATCGAGCGACACCATCACACGCGATGCCTGGGAAAGGGGGTAGGGAAGCATGACTTCGACAATCGATCGGGTCGGATTATACCGATACCCAACGGGTACCCCATCGATGCGGGCCCGCACAATGGTGGTTTGGCCGGCAAAGTCTGGGAGATTCGCAAAGAGACGAAACGGGAGCAAAGTGACCGTCACTCCTGTGGAGTTGACCCACTCCAAGTGTTGTTCCATCGTGACAGTGCGTGTGGCAACATCAACACTCCCGCGGCTGGTGTAGCGCGGCACGTCTGCGTGTGCCGCTATGTCACGATGTGCCGTTGGGTGCATTGCTGCATGGTGGACCGACCATGCATGCACCTGTGCGGGAGGAGCTGCACTGGCAAGGACCACTCCCAATGCACCACAGACTGCGAGCCACCGTGCGGCAGTACGAAGCGTGTGCATCAGAGCTGCACCGCGTACAGACCGGTTGCGGAGAACCCTGCAAGCAGGCTGCCGGCGGCAATCGCAATGCTCAGTGCATAGACAAACCCCAAGAGTGTTTGCTCTCGCGCTGCCAAGAGGCGTACCCAAAACAGCAGATAGAGACCGACAATCGCTGGGAATGCCCACACCAATAGACTGTATCCTTGGAGCGTATGGGGGATACCAAAAAGGAACGCAACACTGTTTTGGACAATCGCACTATCGTAGAGGATGTACGTAACACCACCGAGGTATGTCAGTGCCGTGATTGCCACCAATAATTGCACGACATGAAACAAACGTATCCGAATCGCAGGCGTAGCGATCCCCCGGACGCGCCGTATCAGATAGGCAAAAGGCCGTATGACCATCGAAAAAATCAACCATACGAGACCCGCGAGTGCGGGGTACCCGTACGCACCGAGGGGGTTGGCTCCGTTCAAGAGCTGCGCCGCGGCACTGGTAGGGGTCACCGTCTGCGTGGTTGCAAATGCAGTTGTTTGTGTTGCCAAACAGGACGTGTCGGGGGTTTGCTCTGGAGTATCTAAGAAA
>CAIZHO010000375.1 GCA_903932805.1 uncultured Roseiflexaceae bacterium
GCGTTGCTCGGCACGCGCTACACGATGGAACAAGACTTCTACAAAGGCCGGCTCGAGGCACACTACGGCCTGACGGTGCTCGTCCCCGAGGCTGCCGAACGGGCCGAAGTCAATCGCATCATCTACGACGAACTCTGCATGGGGATCATCGATCCCCGCTCGCGGGCAACCTACCAGGCAATCATGGCCAATCTGGTTGCTCGCGGTGCCCAGGCGGTCATCTTGGGGTGCACCGAAATTACGCTCTTGGTGTCGCAGGCAGATGTGACCGTCCCGGTGTTCGACACCACCCGCATCCATGCCGAAGCAGCCGTTGCCTACGCCCTCGCAGCGCCCACGACAACACAAACAAGCTGATGTTTGCCACATGAACGGAGATCGACCGATGAAGCGACGTGCATTCTTGAGCACTACCGCCGCCCTTGCCTTCTTGGCGGCGTGCGGGCTACCTACAGGCGAATACCCGACCGACACCCTCCTCTTCCCCGGTGCAACCCCGGTCGATATCAATGCTGCGGCGTTGGCTGCCGAACTCCAAGGCGGGATCGACCAGTATTTGACCGGACTCCCCAAACCATCCCGCACGCAACTCTACCGCATCCCAGATGACAGCACCTACATGGCGGTCAAAACCTTCTACAGTGATGGGTTGACGCCACTCGGCTGGGAGCCATTCTCGAACGTATCGGTCGAAGGCGACACACTCAGCTACACCGCATGGCGCAAAGGGGTCAACATCATTGTCATCGGTGTGGTCGAAAATGTCGCCAACGACGGCGCTTACCTGCTCGTTGTCGGCCTCCCCTAATCGTCCCAGAACTGCCGTCGTTGCGTACGCACGTGCTGCAGTGTCTGCCACTGCAACGCTGCGTCGAGTTCACGCTGGAGCACACTGACCCGCTGGGTCTGATAGACACCACGTTTGCCTACACACGCCACTGCCACAATCACGGCAATCGCAACGGGGACCAACAACCCTGCCCCAAATAATTCGACTCCTAGCAACACACACGTCAATGGCGTGCGTGTTGCTGCACCAAAAACTGCCACAAATCCGAGTGCAGCCATGACCTCCATCGGCACTCCAATCACATGGCCCAATGTCGCCCCGGCCGTCGCACCAATGACAAACAACGGGGTTACTTCGCCGCCTTTGAACCCGACCCCGAGGGTGATTGCGGTGAACAGCATTTTGTATGCAAACGCCCATAGTGGCGCGCCGTCGGTGCTGAATGCTGCCGTCAGCAACGGCAATCCCAACCCGTTGTATGCCGTCGTTCCACTCAGGTAGGTCAATCCAACAATCACTGCCCCACCCGCGGCGGTACGCCAACGCGCATCATCCAAAAAACGCTGTGCCACGACACCGACTGCATGGTGGAGTTCAATGTACACCACCACCACCACGGCAAATACTACGCCTGCGACCACACTCCATCCCATCAGACTCGGGCTGAGTGATGGCGCGAGAAGCGGATACGCAGCATGCCCAACCCCGAGCATTCGCACGGTCGCATCACCGACAATCGCCGAAAGGAGGCACAGGAAGGCTGCTTTCATACGTACGACACCGCTGGCGAGAACCTCCATCCCAAAC
>CAIZHO010000376.1 GCA_903932805.1 uncultured Roseiflexaceae bacterium
ACACGGTCCGAGTGTCAGCCTCGGCGCAGGCACTTACACCTTCACGACCGTTTTGGCGTAGCACGCGCACACGAACAGTGCATGCGTATACGAAAACGCCCCACAGCATGCTGTGGGGCGCTCTTGCGGTCCATTTTATGCAGGCAACAGTTTGCGGATCACCGCGGTAAACATGTTGCAGCAACTGACGATGGAAGGAAGGTTTACCCACTCGTTGCATTGATGAAAGTTGTCGCCCCATGGGCCATACAGCAGGGTCGGGATATGTGCCAATTCAGCCGTGAGATTGGCGTCAGAGACGCCCGTCGAATAGCGTAGTTCTGCTGTATTGCCCCATTCATCATGATATGCGTGCTGCATCGCCGTTACCAATGGGTGATCGGGTTCAATTTCGAAAGGCGGGTAGTACGGTGGCGGGGTCGTCAAACGAAAGGTAGCAGGTGAGTTCAGCCCGTCGACAACGGCCTGCATTTGCTGCATCACGACCTCACGTGTCTCGCCCGGGACCGTCTGCCGTGACACCAAAATCTCGGCGTTTTCGGGGATAGTGACCACATATTGTGCACTACCACTCAAAAACGACAAAATCGATTGCGAAGCGGGGATGCGGGGATGTTTGCCGAGCGGGAGCTCGTCCACCTTCGTGACGAACTTCGCTCCTTCACTGGCCGCATTGATTCCTTGCCATGGCATAAAGCCATGGGCGGCTTTGCCGATGACTTCAGCGCGCACAAGAATTTTGCCGGTAGCACCGATGTTGATGGTGGGGTGGACCGATTCGGACACGATGCAGTAATCGGCACGCATGCCTTGTTCGATCATCGCATTTGCGCCAATCGAATACGCTTCTTCGTCGACCACCGATGAAAAAATGAGCGTGCCGCGCCACTCATCCAGGTGCTGCGCAAACGCCCGCGTGACGAGCATGTTGGCGACCACGCCCGACTTCATGTCACATGCACCGAGGCCATACAGCCGGTCGCCATCCAATCGACCTTCCCACGGATCGCAGTCCCATCCCTCGGCAGCCAAAACCGTGTCGACATGACCGTTGAGGAGCATGGTCGGCCCGTCGCCGTTGTGGATTTTGACAATCACGTTCGGTGCAGCCGAGGTCTGCCAGATTTCGGGCGTCATACCGTGACGGACAAACCACTCTGCAACAGCTTGTTGGCAGGCATGTTCTGCGCCCGGATACGACTTGATGGCGACCAGCGCACGGGTCAATGTGGTCGCTTCGGAAAGGTCGTACGTAAATGGCATTAGTGTTCCTTGTGTCGCTTCAGAAATTCAACGGCCATGGCGGCGAACGCATCGGGTGCCTCGCGCCGTATACAATGCCCTACGTTTCGGATGAGTCCTACCTCGAGATGTGCAGACAATGAACGCGCAGTCGCTGCTGTTTCTGCCGACACCAACGCACCACGCGTGGTATCACCGACAATCAACAGTGCCGGTACACCGAGCTGTGCCATGTATGTCTTCCATGGCGTCATGCGTGCAGGATCATCAGGCGCACGATCAATGTTGAATTGCTGTTTGGACTCGGCCCAGTGCAGGATTTCCTGGGCGCGCCATGTCGGATTTTCGTTGATACAGCGGACGATGAGTTGATCGGTGCTCATCGCTTTGATGCTGTTGATCCATGCGTGCATCGGTGGGATAGGTTCGCCTGGTTGGCGCTTGGGTTCTACCCACTCGAACAATGGCGGATCTTCGAGGATAACGCCACGCAACGCTGCCGGGTACATAGCGGCAGCCGCGAGCGCCATGCCAGCTCCCATGGAGTGGCCGATGATGAACGGATGCGCTAGGTGCAGCTGGCTAATCAACGCACGGACATCACCTGCTTGATCCGCTGGGGTGTAGTGGTGGCCAGGATTTGATGATTGCCCGTGTCCGCGTGCATCGATAAGCACGACATCATACGCAGCCGTCAATGGTTCGGCAAATGCCTTCCAACACGAACCATGATCCGAGAATCCGTGGGCCATAATGACGGGTACCCCGTGTCCAGCACGTTGGTAGTGCATCTTGACGGTACCGGATTGAATGAACCCCGATGTCCAATTCACCATGTCACACTCCTTTGTGTCCGCCAGAGTCAGCGCGACCCGTAGTATGCCATGCCCCGCCGGTGCGAGTGTGCAAACACACAAGTGCGAGCGTAGGTCGTAGCACAATCGGTGTGCGCCGCTGCGTAGCGATGCACAGATAATACCACCAAACATCCGAGTGCGCGCCTATTCCGTGTGCCAAATCGACAGTTCGTAGCCGAACGCTGTCACCGTGCATCTGATTGCAATAGCTGATACTGATGCATACCGGTGCGGACAGCGAAGCAACGAGTCACAGGACAGCATGGCTTGGGACAACGTTGTCATGGAATGGCCGATGGTATCTCGTGGGTGCGTCGGTCAATCCTTTACAGACACCCATGGGGTGAGGATGGCCAAGAGGTCGGCTGGCAATTGGGTAGCGCGCATGCTGGAACGGCTCACCACGATATGGTCCGTACGCGCTTCGACACAGAGTGTGCCCGTAGACTCCACCAGAACGCGATACCCAAAACTCAAATGGCGCGTCTTGAGGAGGATGAGCCGGGTTTCTATCGTCACCAAATCATCAAACCGCGCGGGGCTGCGGTACCGCACCTGGATGTCTGAGAGGACAATAAGAAAACCGCGCTCTTCGATGGATGTATATGGGACACCTGTTGCACGGAGCAAATCGACGCGCCCGACTTCGAGCCACGGCAGGTAAGCTGCGTGGTGGACAACGCCCATCGCGTCGGTTTCGGCATAACGCGCCCGGAAGGTCGACCGATGGATCTTCATACTGCCCGCCACACAAGACCTGCGTCGCTCAGTTCGGCCACCGCAGCGCCATCAGCCACAAGCCAGTTCAGGTATGCTGCAATCCCCGACGCAAATACCGCATATTGTGCGACAGAAGCAGATGGCATTGCCAATACGTTTTGTACCGCAGCAACCGTCGCGGGGAGTGTCTGTGGTGTAGCAATCGCTGCCAACACCAGGTCACGGCTGTGCATGACCGCCGCACGGTTCGCATCCATCGTCGATGCAAGGCCAACACGATCGACCGCTTCGCCATGGCCAGGGATCCATTGTGCTACCGACAACTGCATCAATACATCGAACGATGCATACTGTGCAGCCACGTCGTGCGCATAGGGAACCCCATATTTGTTCAACACCCGCTGCCCAAAGAACCCATCCGCCGCAAAACAGACATCGTCGATGACAACGGCCACCTGTGCCAACGAATGTCCCGGTATTGGCACCACCTGGAGTTCGACCCCGGCGATGGTCAGTGCACCGGGCTCGACGCGGTGATGCACGGGCGAGGGTGTGGCCATGACAAATTTGTTGTGGAGGACACCAAGCGGGCGTGCGCCTGACGAAAGGTACATCGGCTCGAGGTAAGGGTCTTCGATAAACGCCGCTTCGCGCCGTGGGGCATACACCTCAATACCATCGATGTTGCGCACAAGGTAGTCATTACCGCCCACATGATCTGCATGATGGTGTGTCGAAAAGACCGCACATAGACGCAGTCCTGCTGCCTCGCAGGCACGACGCAATAGCCGGGCTGCTTCTTTGTCGATGCCCGTATCTACTGCAATCGCCGTACGCCCCTCAGCCACGATAACGCCGAGGTTATTCGTACCCGGCAGATATGCGACACGCTCCGATACAAACACAAGCTCTGTCATGATTGCCATTCCAATACACATGCGCGTAACCGGTGGAGGTCGATCCCAGTCCCGTCTGCCGGCCAATCAGCGAGGAGCCCGACGATATCTGCACGCATGCGGACGATGTTTATTCCTGTCGCGCGCGGCACGTCTGCAGTGAGTTCGAGTGCGCGACCCAACATGACACGAGGAGCGGTGGTCAATCCGAGTCGCAGCTGATTGAGTGCATTGGCATACTGTGCCAACGCTTTGGATTCGGGGCTGCGTGCAGACAACCAGTACGTCTGAAATTGCATGAATGCATCGTCCCATTGCCCCGCATTAAAGGAATGCAAACCTGCAGCGATCAACGGATCAGGATTCTTTGTCATCTGGTGCTGCAGGGCGTGATGCTTTAAATGCATCTGCTTGGCGCTTTGCTTCAGCACTAATCTGCGTTGCTTCGCCCTTCAATGCGGCTCGCACCAAAAACCCGCCAGCAATCAAAATCGGGGTGAACGCAATGATTGCAATGCTCGTCTGATAGGGCTCGAGCAGATCGGTTTGCATGCGCACCGCTGCATTCAAAAACAGGATCAAGCCAGCCACCATCGCAGAAAGAAACGCCGTTGCGCGGTTTTTTTGCCCCACAGCAAGTGCGTTTTTGCGCATCCTGATGAGAATGACAACGACGACACACATCGCCACCATACCGAACGTACTTGGTTGCTGCATCGGAACCCCTTTCTGAGTATCTCCTACCATTATACGGTGCCTATGTATCGCGCGTTGCATCGAACTGCCCGCGATACTGCAACGCTTCCGCGATATGGGCGCTCTGCACGTCCTGGGTACCATCGATATCTGCGATGGTCCGTGCAACACGCAAGACACGGAAATATGCCCGTGCCGATAACATCAACTTTTCGGTCGCACGTGCCAAGAGTGTTGTGCCCGCTGCATCGGGGGTTGCCCATTGCTTGAGTTGCTGCTGCGTCATATCGGCATTGGTACACCCTTGCCGTGCATATTGGCGTGCCCGAGTCACATCTACCCGTGCTCGTATATCTGCCGTTGATTCACCACGTGCCACCGAGAGGAGTTGACCAACTGCAATCCGTGGCATTTCGAGGTGCATGTCTATACGATCCAGAATGGGTCCACTTACTCGTCTCGTATAGCGTTCGATTTCGCTACTGCGGCAGGTGCATGCGCGCTCACGGTCACCGCGCCAACCACACGGGCAGGGATTGCGTGCCGCTACCAGCAAGACATTGGCTGGCATCAATACCGTTCCGTGTGCTCGACTAATCGTGATCGTCCGGTCCTCCAATGGTTGACGCAGGACTTCGAGTTTGGTGCCATATTCAGGCAGCTCATCCAGAAAGAGCACCCCTCGGTGAGCCAACGTCACCATACCTGGCTTGATCCGAGCAGCGCCACCACCGACAAGCCCTGCGATAGAGGTAGTATGGTGCGGCGCACAAAACGGCCGCATCCGTGACATGAACCCATCTCGTCCGAGAATCCCAGCCACACTGCGGATCTTGGCGACTTCGAGCGTTTCGGCATCTGTCAATAACGGCAAAATGCCCCACAGCGCGCGTGCCATCATTGTTTTTCCGGAACCAGGTGCTCCCGTCAACAGAATATTATGTCCACCCGAAGCCACGACTTCGAGGGCACGCCGGGCATGCTGATTGCCCCGCACTTCGGAGAAGTCGACCATGTCGGCACTCTGATCCGGTGTCGGCAGGGGATCAGGCGCAGCAATACGGATCCGTGCTTCGAGATATTCGACCACCATGCGCAAGGTCGCACACGGCACGATGCGGATCCCACGGATAAGTGCAGCCTCGGCTGCTGCAGCCCGGGGGACCACAACATGCGTCATACCAGCCTCGCGGGCGGCTATCACCATTGGCAGCATCCCATCGGTGCTGCGCAGGCTGCCATCGAATCCGAGTTCCCCCAAAAATGCGGTCTTGGTATGGGTGCTCCGTAGCTGGTCGGTCGCCATCAACATCGCCACTGCAATCGGCAAATCATACGCGGGTCCCCCTTTGCGCATATCTGCAGGGGCCAGACTGACCGAGATACGACGCATGGGGAAGGCAAATCCACTGTTGCGGATGGCGGCTCTGACGCGTTCGCGACTCTCTTGGACCGCTGTATCTGCCAACCCGACCACGGTGAATGACGGGAGCCCGCCGGCGATGTCGACTTCCACCGTGACCAATGCACCATCCAGCCCACGTAGCGCGCACGAAAAAATATGTGCAAACATAACAACACCTCCTGTGACCTATACCGTCACAGGAGGTGCAAAAGGTACGGACCAGGTTATTCTTCGTCGGGCAACTCATCGTAATAAGCTGCTAGCCCACTCACCATGGATTGCACCATCAGCGGTGTCGCAGCACTACTCATCAGCGTCATGTATGCGTTGTTGGCAAGCAACACGGCACCTTCGATATCGTTTTCGGCAATCAACGCCGGCAAAAATCGCTGTGACTGTTCGGACAGCGCACGCCGAATACGAGCCGACATGATAGCGTCGAGGGCACGGACGATATAGTCCGTGAACGCAGGGTCCTCTTCGTCTTCGACGATTGGTGGCTCACCAATGCTATCAATGACATCGGCAATCAACCAGCCATCGAGTGCGAGCGCGCCAAAGCGTGGCTGACGATAGAGCGCCAAACTGCGGGCATGATATGCATCGATGCTCGTCAAAGTCTCTTGTACACTCTGCCGCTCACGACGCGCTGCTTCCATTGCAGCACGGATCTCGGTCATCTCTGCAGTATCCGGTGTTGCTTCAATCGCCGTCCCCACACAACGCGTATATGCCGCATGTGTGTAGGCCGTAGAACGTCGTGCAGGACGTTGTGGATTAGACATTATGATGCTCCTGAACGGTTTGGATACGTATAGTCTATACGCTACAGGCAAATATCGCAACCCGTGCGTTGTGACCATATTTTAGGGCGTTTGGAGACCAGCATGTACCTCTTGCAATTGGCAAGCACCATCACGAGATTCTCGGTAAAATACATGCATTGTTGCATTTGCTTGTGAAAGGATTCTCATGACTTCCGCACCCCCACAAATGGCCCAAGTCGCCTGCCCGAGTTGTCAAACCCCGATTCGGGTCGGTGTCATAAATTTCATCGATGCCAACGAGCAACCACAACTCAAAAACATCTTGGTGGGAGGACGGCTCAACTCCGCCCAGTGCACCGCCTGTGGTGCACCCATCAGCCTGGCAGCACCATTGGTCTATCACGATGCGACCAAACAGTTCTGCTTTGTCCACATCCCGCAGCAACTGATGGCTAGTGCCAAAGGTGCAGAGGTCGAACGCTTTGTGGGGAGCATCACAGGGATGCTGATGCAAAGCTTGCCGGCAGAATTGCCCAAGGGGTACCTGCTCTCGCCACGCAAATTTTTGACCATGCAGACGCTCATCGAAGCAGTGCTTGAGGGTGACGGCATCACCAAAGAAATGATGGCCGCCCAACGCAAGCGCATCGATATCATTAGTCAGTTGCTTGAAGGTATGTCAATCAGTGATGCAGCCCTGCTCGACGCCCTACAAGCCAATCAAGCAGACATTGACGACGAATTCAAATCGACACTGGCAGCATTCGTCGACGCCAGTGCCATGAGTGGTGACCAAGAAGGGATGGCACAGCTCGCAGCGTTACAAGCAAAAGTCACCCAATTCATTGGTGGTGATGCAACCATTGCATACGAGTTACTCATCGAACAACTCCGTACTGCACCCGATGATGATGCCGTCCGCGCATTGATGCAAACCAATCAAGAGACCATCGATTATACGTTTTTTGACATCTTCAATGCGAAAATCCTCGCTGCGCAGGACGCCGACGACGAAAACACCGCAACAACGCTCAGCACGCTTCGGGCACGCATCCTGGCACTCTACGAAGAAATCCAAGCGAATCTCGAAGCGGCCTATACGCGTGCCGGGCAAATCCTCGATGCCGTCTTTGCATCAGAAGACATGACGGCCACACTCACTGCACACCTCAATGAACTCGACGAGGTCTTCGACATCTTGCTCGACGGCCAACGCACGATGGCCGAGCGTGCCGGCGATGATGCAGCTGTGGCTCGGCTTTCCGAAATTATCGCACTGACGGCTCAGGTCAAGGACGCTGCACTTACACCCGATGCCCGCGCCGTCCGTGCACTGCTCGACAGCGACAGTCCGACGCGCTATATCCGTGAAAACATCGCGTCCATCACGAGCGGGGTTATCAAACAACTCAACGAAATCTCAGAGGAATACACCCTCAAAGGCAAAACCGAAGACGCCGACCGGGTGCGTCGCATCGCCCGCGAAGCCGGGGCCATGTTGTTCTAGGAGCATCCATGTTCTCAACGCGCTCCTATGAGCAGCCTGCGGACTTCGTAGCGATGCAGCGGCTCGTTGCACGCTTGTGGTATCAACAGGCACCATATGTCTACGCCCTGCCTGGCGATTTGTCTTGGTGGCGTGCCGCCACTCCCGACGACTCAGGGATTCGCGGTACGACCCTGTGGTACTACGACGATGCCCTGGTTGGGTTTGTGTGGCGCGCCGGTGATGATGCGGATATTCTCTATGACACTGCTGTCCCAGGACTCGCAGCGGCGATCTTGGCAGATGTTGCTGCCAAGACACCGCCAGCGGGACTCGTCTATGCGTTTGATCGCCACCTGAATCGTACTGATCTGTTGCGACAACTGGGGTATCAGAAAGGGGAACCGGTCTTTCGAATGCACCTGATGGACCCGAACGACGCACCCCACCACGAGATTCCACCGGGTTGGGAAGTTTGTCCGCTGCCGGCGGGCGACGCTGCCAATCAAGAACGTTCTGATGCCCAACGGAGTGCCTTTCAAAGCACCAAAATGACCCCTGAACGGTACGCATTTGCACGCTCACTCCCCGGCTACAGCTGCGACTGGGATCTCGTGCTGCGCACGCCAGCCGGCGACATCGCCGCATTTGTAACGATTTGGGTAGACCAGTCGTCGCAGACCGCCCACTTCGAACCCGTCGGTTGTGTACATCCACACAAGCGCAAGGGTTTGACCCGGATATTACTCTGCGAAGCCCTGCGCCGCTTAGCACGTGCCGGCATATCGACAGTCTGTGTGCTCAGCGCACCACTGTCGGCAGAGCATCCTGCAGGGTGGCTGTACGAATCGTGCGGATTCCACCTGATTGACCATATTGCA
>CAIZHO010000377.1 GCA_903932805.1 uncultured Roseiflexaceae bacterium
GCCGGACAAATGAATTCTATTTTCCGTGCAGCCGGGGTTATATTTGGCATTCCCGTCGGTATGCTGATCGATAAGCGCGGTGCACGCAAAGTATTGATGTTTAGCATCATCGCATACGGCGCGAGTTGGCTCGCGGTGTTATCGTCGACCGATATACGCATTATTGCACCGGTGTACTTCTTGGTGGGTGCAGCAAATATTGCCACATACACCGCAATTATTCCGTTGCTGAGTAGTGTCATCGAACCAAAACAACGGGCAAGTTTTTTTGGTATTAATGCAGGTGCCACTGTTGCGGTCGGGTTCGTCGGATCGTTGCTCGGTGGCGCGTTACCGTCGCTGATTGCACCATTTGTCGGTGTCACGCCGACCGACCAGCTCGCGTATCGGTTGGCATTGGTCAGCGTGTCGGTGATTGGTTTTCTGGCAATTGTGCCGTTGTTGGGATTTTCGGCAGCAGCCACCAAACATCATGCCGCAGGACACGCTGCATCGGTGAGCAGCGGACACAAGCTTCCGTTCATGCGTTTGGTATTGTTCGCTTCACAAGGGTTTTTACTGGGGTTGGGCGGCGGCATGGTTGTCCCATTCCAGAATTTGTTTTTCCGTGAACAATTCAATCTCCCCGATGCACAAGTGGGGTTGATCCTGGCGATTTCTGCATTTGCCATGGGATTTGGGAGTTTTATTGGCGGACCGCTCTCAAAACGCTTTGGTTTGCGTAATGCCGCGGCATGGACGCGATTTCTTGCCGCTCCCACGTTGCTCCTGATGTTGGTCCCTAACTTGTGGGTGTCGGCCGCTGCGTATTATGTGAGCCGGCTCGTTATTGGGGTGACGTTCCCACTTGCAGATGCGTTGGTGATGCAATCTGTGCCTGTTGAGCAGCGTGGCACAGCGACGAGTCTTTCGTCGATGCTGTGGTCATTTGGCTGGTCCGCGGCTGCGTTGATGAGTGGCTACATCCAACTCGACAGCGGGTTTTATTGGGTCTTTATTGCCTCAGGCGCTGCCTATGTAATCTCGGGCCTGTCGTTTTATCTCATTCCATTTAAAGACGACGGCCATTAGGGTGTACGCAGGCAGGCGTTCGACGCGTGACCCACGAATCTCGTACTGCGGCAAAGGTGCCATACATGCTTGAACGATTGCGATTGCCTGCAGTGTTGACGCATCCTATCGTTCTGCGCTTGTATGCGTTCACGATGATTGTCGGCTTCCTGAACGGGATCCCGGATGTGGTGTTCAACTTTTACTTGATTGCGCTGGGATACGGCAGTGATGTCAGCGGACAAATGGCCGGCTTGGTGCGCATGTCCGGGTTCGTCTTTGGGATTCCTATTGGGATCGCAGTGGACCGCTGGGGGAGCATCCGCACCATGCAGGTAGGGGCGCTAGCCAATATCATTGTGTGGGGTGTCCTGGTTTTCGCGCCAAATTTGCTATTTATCCAGATAGCCTATTTCTGTTCGGGAACATTCTTTTCGATCGCAACGGTCGCGGCTATTACCGCATTAAGTGCGTTCGGGAGCACGACTGACCGTGCGCAACTGGTCGGGATGAACTTCACCATCATCACCGTGATGGGGTTTGTCGGTTCACTCGTTGCCGGGTTTTTGCCGGGTTGGATTGGACCGCGGTGGGGTGTGTCAGCAACGGATGTGCTTGCGTATCGTGGCACATTAGCAGTGTTGATAGTTGCCTCTGCAGCAGCATTGCTCCCACTCATAGGGGTGGCAGCACAGTCGGTCCAGTTCCACGCCGACCGTGGGGTACACGGTGTGGCAGAGGTGTCTACGCCATTGATCAACGTCGTGGCACTGACCATCGGGTATTTTGTTGTGGGCTGTGCGGGTGGTATCCTTCATCCGTTTTTGAATGTGTATTTGCGTGAAGTATACACGCTCCCTGACGGTTCAATCGGGATCATCGTTGCGGTGTTTACCTTGTTAATGGGTATCGGTGGAGTCTTGGGCGGGCAACTGGTCCACCGCTTTGGGGTGCGCCCGGTGGTGGTGGTCGCAGGTGTGTTGTGCATGCCGTTTTGTCTCGGCCTGCTGAGTCCGCAACTCGTGATTGCCGTAGGCGGCTATTTTATGTTGTGTCTACTGATTGGGATGGTTTTTCCCTACATGGATATGCTGTTGTTTCAGGCAGTGGCAACCCGTCAACGAGGTGTGTCCAAAAGCATTTCGACAATGTCGTGGTCTCTTGGTTGGGCCATCGCAGCATATGCCAGTGGCTCCATACAGCGTACCGGGAACTGGGACGTGCTCATCGTCATAAGTGCGGTCGGCTATGCGCTGTGTGGAATGGTGTTTGGTGTAATTCCGTTCACCGCTGTGCGGCAGAACAATACACCATAACCTTCTCGCGGCAACCATGGGTAAGGCCGCATGGATTCATCGGATGAGATTTTGCTTCTGCACGGCGGTGCAGACATACAGAGATATCGAGGTAGTGCATGAACACGATACGTTCCCAATGGCGGGAAATTACATCCACGGGGTCACCAGCGGTGTACCGAATTCTGGCACACGGCATTCTGTTCGGGTTGTCATTCAGCATAGCCGACATTTTGTTTAACTTTTACCTCAAAAGTTTGGGGTATGACAATGCAGTGGCGGGACAAATGCAGTCGGTGTTTCGTATTGCTGGTGTGATCTTTGGCTTCCCGGTCGGGATGTTTATCGACAAAATTTCGGCAAAGCGGATGCTTTATATCGGCATTCTGACCTATGCAATCGGGTGGGGTGTATTGTTGGTGTTAGATGGTGTGTCGCTCGTCACCCCCTTTGGCACGCTGAGTCCACTGGTGTTGATGAATACGGTCTTTTTCATCATCGGTGCGGCCAACATGGCTACCTACACCGCGGTCGTCCCGCTTCTGTCGCTGGTTATCGAACCGCGTCAGCGTGCAGCGATGTTTGGTATCAACGCCGCGGCATCGACGTTGATCGGATTTGTCGGTTCGATCCTCGGGGGGATGTTACCCGGCATCGTCGCGCCACTCGTTGGGGTAGAGGCCACGTCCGAGATAGCCTATCGAACGGCGCTCTATAGTGTGACCGTTATCGGGTTACTTGCTGCAGTCCCTTTGCTCGGTATCAAGACGCATCATACTCATGGTGCCGCGTCGCAAACAGCACGTGCTGAGGCCGACGGCGACAAGCCGTTGGTGCCGTTTGGACGCATGCTGTTGCTCGTCACGCCGTCGTTCTTTTTTGGGACCGCCGGTGGATTGTTTGTACCGTTTCAGAATTTGTTTTATCGCCAGCAATTCGGGATGACCGATGGAAATGTCGGATTGAATCTCGCGGTCGCGGCACTCGCCATGGGCGTGGGTAGTATCCTCGGCGGTCCATTGTCAAAGCGCTTTGGGGTGCGCCAGACATCTGCCTGGTCACGCATGTTGGGTGCGCCGTTGATGCTGGCCATGTTGATCCCGTCACTGCTCGTCGTATCGGTTTCGTATGACATCAATCGGCTGTTGGTGGGTATGACGTTCCCACTTTTCTCGGCACTCATGATGCAAACGGTCCCACTCCGGCAGCGCGGCACGAGTACCAGTATGAGCAGCATGTCGTGGTCATTAGGGTGGGCTGGTGCGTCGGTGTTGAGTGGTACGATTACTGCTGGTGGTTCGTTCACGTGGGTGTTGATACTCTCTGCGGCGAGCTATGTGATTTCAGGGGCTTTGATTTCGTTGTTACCGTACACCGACAAGCACGATTAGCCACCGACTCAAATGCCCGCCACAGCGCCC
>CAIZHO010000378.1 GCA_903932805.1 uncultured Roseiflexaceae bacterium
AGACCGCATTGATAAATGTCATATCTCGCCCTGTGCGCGAGGTAATCCATGCTTCATTGGTCATGTTCGACATAGATTGTGTCTGACGCGAGTTGGGGTTCATGCGAAAGCCTTTGGCCTTGAACAGTCCATTCACTGCGATGATGGCCTCTTCGGGCGATCGCTTGGTGTAATACGTTGCATGGCAGGCATCGTTGATACCGACCGGAACAGCGTCATCGAGCATCACCAATGCACCTTCCTCAGGAGGACCCGCTGGTCGCGACTGGGTAGGCTCATTCAGATTGAGCTGGGTAACGGCGCTGTCGGATTGTCTACTCCCACACGCGCTCAGCATGAGTGCTACCAGTATCAGATTCACACCAATGGTACGTTTGGATAACATAGAGGTTCCTTTTCGATCCGACTGTGGCAAAGATTACGCACTATCCAGTGACATGCATACCCCTATGCAGTCTGTACCGCATGGTCCTGGCTGATGAAATGGACAGAGCTTTTGGCTGATTCAAGGATGGTCAACAGCCCGCTGCCGGGATGAACCGCACCGCCGACGAAATAGAGCCCCGGCAACCAGTCCGCACGGATATGTGGACGCAACGGACCGAGCTGCCCCCAGTCGTGACCGAGATTGAACACCGCTCCAATGTGGGTGCGGAATTCGTTTTGCCAGGTGTCGGCAACATAACAGGTCTCTCTGACAATATGGTCAGAGATATCTCCATACCCGAGTTCATGCAACCGCGAAATAATGTAGTCGCGATAGCCTTGTTTGTGTTCGTTCCAATCCACACCATGACTCGTGTTCGGTATTGGTACGAGGACAAAAATCGTGCTATGCCCGTCAGGGGCATTGCCTGGGTCGAGCATCGTGGGGTTACACACATAAAACGACGGATCCGTTGTATCGAGTGCTGAGTCATCGACAAACGGCGGTTCGGTACTCCGGATGTGTTCGGACAAATAGAGCTGATGATGCGGAGCATCGGGATAGGTTTTGTTGACACCCAGATATAACATAAACGTTGAGCACGAAAATCGCATGGAGTCGAGTTTTCTGTTGGTGTATGGGCCGCGTTGATCGGGGGTTAAGATGTGATTCAGCGCATGACCAAAATCCGCATTGGTCACGACTATCTGTGCGGCTACTTCGGTGCCATTCTCCAAGCGGATGCCCCGTACCCGGTTTTGTGAGGTCAGTACCCGCGCGACCGGTGTATTGTAGTGAATCGTGACGCCGAGGTCGGTTGCTGCTTTTGCTAAGCCCCGCGAAAGTGCAGTAAATCCACCTTTGGGATGCCAGATACCATCATTGAATTCGAGCCACGACACAAGGCTAAAGACACTCGCTGATTTTTTGGGATGCATCCCCAAGTATTTGGATGGGTACGCCATTGCATAACAGAGTTGTTCATCTTGGAAGTAGTTGAAATAGTGGTCGTAGAGTGACTCCCAAGGACGGAAGGTGAGCGCAGTGATGATTTCGCGTGGATTGAGGTACCCCAAGATTGAACGGACGGGCGTGCCGAGATACGGAGCGTAACCTGCGTCGTTTTTGCGGATGTGCTCGCTATACCATGCGTCAAAACGTGCCGGTAAATCGGCTCGCCGGGCTGCCAATTGTGTCTTGAATGCATCGAGATCCGAGGTGAGGTCGATGATCGATTGATCCCAAAACTTCAACCGGGTGTTGGGATCGACACGTAATAAGGTGACATAATCGTCGAATCGTAGGCCGCAGAACGAAAAGAGTTCTTCGTAGACGCGTGGAACTTGCAGGATGGATGGACCGGTATCGAAGTGATAGCCGTCTTTCGAAAATCCACGCATACGCCCGCCAGGGACCGCTTCGGCTTCATAAATGTGGACGTCGTAGCCTGTTTTTGCGAGACGCATTGCCGTAGCAAGACCTCCAGGTCCAGCACCAATAATGAGAACAGTTTGCTTCGCCATCTGAGCCTCTTGTCTGTGTGCAATCGTGTGTGTGTAGAACATTACGGGATTGCGTATCTAGTGATGGTGCCATCGCGATGACCGACCGCAAGCTCAGTACCTGCGGGATTGGCTGCAAGGACGGTTATTCCATCATCTTGTGGTAGGGTCGCAAGAATCGTTCCGTCGCTGTTATAGAGGTGTACGTCACCGTTGTAATCGGCTGCGACGATAATGTCACTGTTGGGTAACGTCGTCATTTGCATGAACCCTTCCGGTGAGGAAGCAGTGAATGTTTTGACCGCAGCAGCAGTGTTTAGTGTTCGCATCTCGATCGTGTTGGTATTGGTCAGAACGGCAATGGATGTGCCACTCGCCAAGAACGCAACACGAAACACCGCTTCGTTGGCACGATACAGCAGACTGCGCGCTGTCAAATCCCATATTTCATACCCAGGGTTTTCACCGCCGCCGCGCAGTGCCATCTTGGTACCGTCTGTGCTGAATTGGATGTTGGTAATACTCTTGAGCGAGGTCTGTAATGTTGCCGGTGTACCGAAACTATCGGTGCGCCAAAGTTGTACGCCGTCGACGCCACCAACCACGAGCAATGCACCATCAGGGCTGCATGCGACCGATAGCGGTACACCTACTAATCCCTCGAGTGGTTGTGGCATTGTGGATTCTGGAGTGTAAAGATTCACTCCATTTGCCCCATCAATCAATGCAAATTGGTCACTGCCCATGAACGCAAACGACTGGGCTCCCGACATCGAACCGGATAAAAACGTACTTTGATTCTTGTTTGTGGTGTGCAAACGTACCAAACCATTGAACCCAGAGATGGCAAGGACTTCTGCCCCGGTCTCTCTATTGGCTTTGGGTGCGTACGTCAGTTCGAGCGGGATGCCGGTACCGACCCGGAGCGTGGTGAGTTTTTGGGTGGTCATATCCCAGACGAGCAACTTGCCTTCTTGGTCGCTCGTGCTGACGAGACGGTTACCGTTTGGCTCGAGCGAAATCCCAAAAATCCCCAATGAATGTTCATTGTATTGTGTCGTCTGGGTGCCGGAGCGCATATCCCATACGGTCAATAACCCATCAAGCCCAGAACTGTACAGGATGGTCTGATCACTGTTGAGTGCGAGGCCACGGATGGTAATCCACCCGGTATGTGCCGTCAACGTGCGGACGACACTGCCGGTTTGTGCGTTCAGAATGGTCACACTCCCATCGGTCGCACCGACGATGAGTTGTGCATCGTCGGATGTCCACAGGAGGGCGGTTGCCCATTGCCGTGAGCCATCTGGTGCGGCACGGTTGGTGGCAGTCTGATACGAAAAATCTTGAATTTGTTGACCGGTTGCAAGATTCCAACGCCGCACGGTACCATCACGGGCAGCGCTTGCCAATTCTTTGCCGTTTGCAGACCAGACCAATCCACCAATGAGGTCGGTATGGCCGGTGAGTGTTTGGACGGTACGCTTCGTTGCGAGATCCCAAATACGAATGCTGAGATCGGTGCTCCCTGAAGCCAGAAAATTGCCATCAGGGCTAAACACCACATTGCGAATCCACCCTTCGTGGCCACGCAGGGTGTATACCTCGGTACCCTGTTTGGTGTCATAGACATGAATGATCGAATCGTTGCTCGCGCCGCTTGCCAGGTACCGGCTGTCAGGTGACCAACTCAATGTGGTGATTTCACCAACATGCCCGTCAAAGCGCTCCACAACGGTGAGTTGGCTAGACTCGTGGAGCGAGACGGTATTGCCCGTGGCGACCGCCAGCAGCTCACCATCCGGTGCCCAAGCCACAGGGCCGAATGTGGTGTTGGTAATCACACCCGTTGCTGCGAGGGTAGCTGCATTTGCCTCAGTGATGGGTTGGTTGCTCGCTAGGATGGATGGTTGGGGCGTCGGTGTCGCTGCTACGATAGCCTTGCTGACGCTGGGCAGGGCCGTTGGACTCGTAGCAGCGGAATTAAAAGAACGAAACAAATCTCCGTCGTACAAAGAACGGAGCGGGCTCCCTGGCAACACCAAGAGCAGGACGACGCATAACATAATGGCAACGACCGTTAATGTCGCTGCCAACGCGACCACACACCCGAGGCGCAGACTCGGTGCAGAAGCGACAGAATTGGCTGCAGCAGTGAGTTCTGGTACATTGCCGGGGATCATGGTTGCAGATGAGCTATGCTCGCCGTCGGTATTCCCAACATTGAGTGGGAGTGATTGTTCTAACGACGTTGCACTTGCCCCCAGTATGGACATTGTTTCGAGTGCAGCCTGCATCTCTGTGGCATGTTGGTAGCGGTTCGATGCCTTGTCTTGCATACCACGGGTCAATACTGCCTCCCACATGTCGCTGAGGGTAGGCACAATTGATCGTGGCGACACATAACGCGCACCCATTGCCAGTTGCTCGCTCGTCAACGGTGCGACTCCCGTAGAGGCATGATATGCGATAGCACAGACGGCATATAAGTCCGTTGCAGGCGATGCTTCTGCTGTCCCAGCGAGTTCTGGCGCGCGATACGGTGATGCACTTCGTGCGAGGTTGCGCAGCGTCACA
>CAIZHO010000379.1 GCA_903932805.1 uncultured Roseiflexaceae bacterium
CATTGCAGATGCAAAGACTGTGTACAAAAGCCCCACGATGACGGCAGCGTCGAGCAAACAGGCCATCAACGTCGACATCACCGGTACCAAATTGCTCACCATCAAGTACTACAGCGTCGATGGGAGCCACCCGCCATATGCAATCTGGGCAGATGCGTCCCTGCGCTGACAATGTAAGCACGCTGCGAACATGATTATTTCAGATTGAGCCAAAGAATATCTCCGGTCTTCGATAGCGTAGTATCGAAGACCGGAGTTGTGCTTTCGCTCTGAACCGAGCGTCCTACTGCTCTGCAGGCAACACGAATGATGAACCCTCACACGCGAGAATCACCGTTACGAAAGTGCAGATGCCTATGGCACCAGACATCTCGAGAGACACATCGTAGGCTCCGGGGTTATCGTTAGGGTTGGAGATGTGGTTACCGTAGGGGTTTTGGTTTTGCTTCGCGTTCGTGTCTTCGTGCGAACGGTCGTGCTTGTTTGCGTGCGGATTTTTGTTTTGGTCGGCGTACGTGACTTCGTGCGAACGATCGTGCGCGTCTTTGTTGCGGTTTTGGTTTTTGTTCGTGTTTTGGTCCGAGTGGGAATAGCAGTTTTGGCTGGTTTGTTGGTAACTGTTGGAGTCCTCGTGTGCGTACTTGTCGCAATAGATGTTAAAACGACTGAAGCAGTTCTCGTCACGGATGGTGTGTTGGTTGCACTTGCAGTTGCCGTGGCCGTTGGCGTTGCCGTTGGTAAAACATAGTGTCCGTCACAATTTGAGTTGGTTATGTGTCCATCGGGACACGTCGTATTTTCCCACATATTCTCAGATATGGTAGCACCCGTCATAGTAGCACCTGTGAAATTTGTCCCTCTGAGATCTGCGCACGTAATCGTTGCATTGCTTAAATCTGCATTGGTAAAATCAGCATAGGATAAATCAGAGCAGTTAAGGTTTGTTCCGACAAAGCTCGCAGCGTAGAAATTCGAAAACTTCAGTACTGCATATGTCACGGTAGCGCCATCGAAATTTGCATGATTGAAATTGTCGTTCGACAAAGTACTCTCATGCAAATTACATCCGCTCAAATCAACACTGCCACCGCGCGCGGTACAATCACTGCTTGTGGCAAACACAGCATTCGGCGTGAACAGAAATGCGCACAGGAACAGTCCAGCTCCAATAAATAATGACGCTACAATCTTCATAACACTCCTTATGTATGTTCATGGTGAATAAGTGGCGGGGGGAATGTGTATTACTAAAGTACAATAAAAGTCAAAAAGACGCAATACATACTATTTTTTTGCATCATGAAGAAAATATTATCAAACGATTTTTTTACAAATTGCATACGCGCACGCTGCGCACTCCGCTCCCAGCCTGACCACTACACAAGTGCACACACCGCATACCTCGTTGGGGGAATGGCTTGCCAAGGGGCTACTGATTTAGGTACGTACATCGCACTCCCGTGAAATCTCTAGCATCGGGCTGGTGTGGTGACACAACGAATCCCTCATGCGTGCATGAGGGATTCGGGAGATACAATGCAGGCTTGCTTTTCCGTCTTGTCGTTACATCGTTACTGTGCGTATCTCTTCGCCCACGGGGCACGTCTTTGCCAGACCGTTCAATTCGTTTGACATCGCATTGGCGTGGGGTACGATTACTCCATTACACCAAACACATCAGAACGATTTCGTATACCATGTGCTTTGACCGCATGCCGACATCCGCTTATGGTGTCGGTGTCGCAGTCTTGGTAGGTGTGCGTGAAACGTGAATGTTGCTGACTTTTTTGCCAATCACAACGACGCGCCCATTGCGCAAGCCCAGTATCGTGTTGGCATAGCCTGCTGCGACGGTATAGATATTGGTATATTCGGGCGAGATGGCAAACACATTATTGTCGTTTCGACCCCAGCCGAACACTTTTCCGTTCTTTTGGACAACCAGCGAAAACTGATTGCCTGCACTTACCTGTTTTACATTGATGGCTGTTGCTGGGACTGCAGATTGACCATAATTGTTACCGCCCCATGCCAGCACCTTTCCATTTTCGAGCAATGCGAGTGAGTGATCGAGTCCGCCTGCGACCTGAATAACCTTTTTGGCAGGCTTGCGAGTGATTATTGCAGGGACTTTGGTCTGACCCGCCGCATTACCCCCCCATGCCTGGACTGACCCGTCCTTCTTGATGACCAATGAGTGAAAGGTGCCGCCCGCGATTTGGGTCACATTCTTCAAGCCTTTGGGTATTGTTACTTGCCGATAACCATTGTCTCCCCAGCTGAGAACGAACCCACTGCGTGTCAATGCCATACCATGTGCACCGCCCGCTGCAATCGAAATGATATTTTTCTTGGTGCCCGCGGGGAGCTTGATCTGCCCCTTTGAGTTTGCACCCCATCCAAATACTCTGCCGCCCTTCAGAACCAACGCAAAGTTGGTACCGACGGCGATATCGCTGATCCCTGATCCACAGCATGGAGGGATGTTGGCTTGATTTTCACGATTCATACCCCAGGTAATCAACGTCCCATTTTGGAGCAGACCGAGCACAAACGATCCACCGACCGCACCTTTTTTCATCAACAACGGGATTGGAGTGGGGGTCGATGTCGGTGTGAATGTCACCGTCGGTGTAAGTGTATATGTCGGTGTTGCAGTCGAATCGGTGATAAAGAACGAGCGAAACACATCATTTGCAGCACCATATGTTACACCGTCTTTTGACCCACCGGCCTGTGATGCTTGGATCGTACACTTCCCAATACTGACCACATTGATCATTTTATTACTCACCACACTGCAGACCAACGGTGTCAAAGTGGTGTATGTGACTGGCAAGCCAGACGACGATTTCCCCGAAAGCAAGATTTCGTTGCCATTGTGCGTATACCATTCTGGGAATGTAGACATATTCACTGTCTGCTCTGCTGGAAGTGCGTTAAACGACCTCGTTACCGATGCTGATGCATATGGCTTGCCGCCTACCAACCCACCCGACTGTGCTGCAGTAATGGTACACGTACCTGGGCTGATCAAGTCGACGGTACCACGTATGGACACCGCACAGACATCTGGGGTTGATGACGTGAACGATACAGTCAGACCAGAGTTGGTCGTGGCGGTCAGCGCATAGTCTGCGACCGTGTAGATGTTGTCCGCTGGCGTCGGGAAGACAATCGTCTGCACCGCATTGACCGTAAACGTACGATTCTGGGATTTTGCAGCTGCATATGTCACACCATCAATGATTGCTGCAGCAGCGCTCGCCGTGATGGTGCAGTCACCGTAGGTACGTAGCGTCACCACTCCGGCCGACGTCACAGTGCAAACCGTCGTCGTTAACGAATTAAACGTTACGGCGATGCCGGCACTCGACGTCGCGACGAGACGAAATGACTCCCCTCCTTCGAGTTTGTCAGACGGCGTACCAAATGTAATCGTTTGCCTCAAAATAACTGGTGTTGCCGTTGCCGTAGCGGTAGGAGTAGCGGTCTTGGTTGATGTTGCCGTCTTTGTTGGAGTGTTGGTCGCTGTTGCCGTGTAGGTCGGCGTTGCGGTGTATGTCGACGTGGGTGTGTTGGTTGACGTTGGAGTGTATGTCGGCGTTGACGTGTATGTCGGCGTTGGAGTATATGTCGAAGTTGCCGTGTAGGTCGGCGTTGGAGTGTATGTCGAAGTTGCCGTGTAGGTCGGCGTTGGAGTGTATGTCGAAGTTGCCGTATAGGTAGCCGTAGCCGACGGAGTGGGGGTTATCGTGTAGGTTGGCGGCGTGCCATAATATCCGACACAACTGGAACTCGTAATCGTCCCATCCGGACAAGTCGTGTTCAAAAACGTGTTCCACGTCCCCCAGTTAACTCCTGTTGTATTTGCTCCATAGAAGCTCGTCCCGCCCAGATTCGCACAGTGTATGAACGCAGTACTCACGTCTGCGTAACTCAAATTTGCCCCTCGTAAATCGGTACAATGGAAACTCACACCCACCAGACTGGCATTAGAAAAGTTTACATTTCTAAGCGATCGAAAGCCGAGGTCAACGCCGTCCAGATCACAACCGCTCAAGTCTACGCCATCACCGCGTGCGCTACAATCAGGACTCGTTGCCAAAACCGGCGTTGTAGAGTACAACGCTGCAACCAAGAATAATCCGACAACAGCAAACAAAAGTAAAATATTCTTCATATCAATCCTCGTGCCTGCATTATTCAGAAGAAAACCATTAATCTTTGATAGAGAGATTTTACTCAATCACTACCCAGAAGTCAATTTAGTTTAGGATAATTGTGCAAAAACATATACATAATCGTGCATGCATGCACGGTTGTCGCACATATTATGCTTGAATTTACACGAAAATGAGTCATGCATGATATGACTCATCACGGAAGTTATTTTTGGGCTACGGCTTGCCTTTGCTGCCGACTGGTTTCGTTGGCGTGCGGGTACGCGTCGGTGTCTTGGTGGCAGGGGCAGGCTTGGTGGGAGTCAACGATCGGGTTAGCGTAGCAACTTTGGTCATCGTCGCAACTTTTGTCGCGGTCATTGACTTAGTCGCAGTGGCAGTCCTGGATGGGATCAGGGTCTTGGTAGGGGTAGCAGTAATCGTCGGAGTAGCAGTACGCGTCGGGGTAGCAGTGTTTGTCGGTGCAACCAGCGATCCGACACACGTAGTTCCATTCGCATCACTGTTCGTGCCGTTAGGGCAGATGGTATTGCGCCAGGTCACGCCACTCAGGGTGGCTGCGCTGAGGTTTGCACCGGTGCTGTTCCAGCGTAATGTGCTGGATTGAGTTGTCCAGGGTTCGATTGTAGACATGCATCGTTTTCGCTTCTTCGTACGTACCCATGGTGAGGGGAAAAGAGGAAACATGCATGTGCTGTTGTATGGCATAATCATCGGCGTCGCGATTGCAGCGA
>CAIZHO010000380.1 GCA_903932805.1 uncultured Roseiflexaceae bacterium
CGAAACGCACGAATACGCCCCGCACGCTCGCCATCAGGTTCACGCCAATGCAGTACAAACGCAACTTGCTCGGGAGCCTCAGGGGCGGGTGCCTGTGCATGCAACGCCCCGCGCAGCGTTGCGAGTTGAGCCAATGCAGCAGAGGGAGCCGCACCACGGCGAATGAGCCAGCAGGCAACAACCATTCCACTCCGCCCAATTCCAGCGGCGCAGTGAAGGTAGATTGGCTGCTGCTGCGACCGTGCGTTATCAATACAATCGAGGATCGCAAGCATCAGCGGAACACTCGGCACCCCCATGTCGGGAATGGGGAATGAATGAACAACAACTCCATTCGGGGTCTCTTTCATACATTCCTCTGGCATCACCAGTGCATCTGCAGGGCTCGTCAAATCGATGATACAGCGCACACCCTCGCGCAGGAGGAAGGCCACACGCGTTGCAGAAGATGTCCCTCCGGTGCGACCAGGATGCGGGCCAACCATGAAGCCCGGTGTGACCTGATATGACATATCACTGCTCATCTGATCCTTTTTCTTGCAGGACCGCTATACGGTTTTTCCACGTGGTACGCAAAAGCTCTTCGGCCATCCAGGCTATTTCATCGCGCTTTTGGAGTATATCGAGCCACATTGCGGGTAACTGGGATTCCCCAAAATACACCCCCGCGATTTCTCCGTAGAGCTGACCACCCGCTTCACTCAGCCCGCCCAAGTTGGCCATGACGATTGCGCCAGCGGCGAAATCGTCGCAGTGCCAAAATGCCCACAGCGCTGCTTCGAGGGTCTCGGACATGTCGATGCTTGTGTTGATTTCCGTGATTGACTTGGTACGATACGAGCCAGCGATCACTCTCGCGATGTCTGGCGCAAGCTCACCAAATGGCCAAGCACACAGCAGCGCCGTTTTTTTGTCGACACCAGTAGAGAGCAGCCCAATCAACCAGGCAGTATAGCGACAGGCGTCGATCGCGAGTTGATTTCCATGGGTAATCTTACTGTTCATTTCAGTATAACGTAACAAATCCGCTTGCGCATGGGCATAAAAAAGCGCAACGGGGACAACGCGCGTGACCGAGCCATTGCCAGCCGCCGTCGGCGAACTAATCCCGCTGAGCGGATCACCGGTCTGTAAGTACGTGAACAAGGCCATCCGCGTGGTGCTGCCGACCTCATAGACACGTCCGTTGCAGGTACGATAGCCTTCTCGCCACCAACGCAAAAATCGATCAGCGACATCACGGGCGTCAAAGCGGCGCATGTGTACGAGGCTTTCGGTGACACAGAGCATCATTGCCGTTTCGTCGGTCCACCCACCTTTGACGATCGAAAAAATTCCGCCACCCTGCAGGTCATCGAGACGCGTGCGTTGATCAGCGTTGCGCATATCGTTGGTGACCCCGATTGCATTGCCCAACGCTGCACCGAGTATCCCACCGCGAAACATATCACGCCACTGCAACCACACGGCCCGTGTCCCGGGGTCGGGTTCGACCCATTGTTCAACGAAATCAATTTGGGCATGGAAATCCGGTGACTCCCGGCGTAAGCCTGCAGCCTTGCGGCGCTCGTTGAGCGAGTACAGTGCCGCACGCGGTGACAGACCCGCCCGCATCAACCAACACGCGATGACGGTGCCGGTCCGGCCGACACCCCCCCAGCAATGGATGTAGAGCGCAATGTTGTTGGACTTGCACCATGCAATACGATCGAGAATGGCCACCATCAACGCCGGTGACGGAACCATACCGTCACGTATGGGATAATTGCGGTACTGTATCCGAGGGGCGATTTGGGCGAGCAGTGTGTGGTAACTTGGCAATTGGTCATCAGGACTCGAAAGGTCGATGATACAGCCAATCTCCAGTTGGGTGAGCCATGCAATGTGACTCTCGGTTTGGCCTGTCCCTCCGACACCGATGTATGACCCTGCCCATATCCCTGGTTCGACACGAAAGCATGCTGGCGGTGCTTGCATAGACACATCCCCACTGAAGAGGTAACAGTATGACTATTGTAACGACGCACACAGATGACGAATTATATCAAGCAAAACGACGTGACTTGCGTCACGTCGTTGCATATGGTACCTCCAGC
>CAIZHO010000381.1 GCA_903932805.1 uncultured Roseiflexaceae bacterium
AACATGGTGCATTGGCCCCGATTAGTGTCCGTGGAGCAACGATACACGGCGGCCAGTATGAACTCCCCATCGCATCTGCACAGGTCAAAAGTGCTCTTCTGTTGGCAGCCTTGTCGGGTGATGGCGTTATGACGGTGAGTGGGCGTATCGATGGTCGGGATCACACCGAACGGATGCTCGCAGGAATGAGCATCGACATCCAGACACGTGGGAATGTTGTGACCCTCACCCCACCCGTCCACCCGGTGTTCCCGTATGCATTGTCACTCCGAGTTCCTGGCGATCCGTCATCGGCCGCATTTTGGTGGGTGGCTGCTGCCATCCACCCCAACGCAGAACTCACGACCATCGGCGTTGGAATGAATCCAACCCGCATCGGTGCACTCGAGGTCTTGCGTGCGATGGGTGCACGCGTGACCGTAAGTAATATGCGCACCGAAGGCAGCGAACCCGTTGCCGATGTCACGGTCGCGTCGTCATCACTCAGCGGGACAACTATCAACGGAGCGATTATCCCCGCCTTGATCGACGAAATACCAGTCCTCGCCGTTGCTGCAGCAATGGCCTCTGGTCAAACAATCATTGCCGATGCTGCAGAACTCAAAGCCAAAGAGACAGACCGCATACAGACGGTCGTCGAAGCATTGGAGGCCATGGGTGTACGGGTCGAAGCAACCCCTGATGGGATGATCATCGAGGGACGTGGTCACCTCGATGCTGCTGCAGTCGACAGTCATGGGGATCATCGCCTTGCGATGGCATGGGCGGTCGCTGCGCTCGTCGCTCATGGTGAGATGCACATCGCCGGGAGTGACGCAGTGGATGTGTCCTACCCGGATTTTTGGCGTGATTTGGCGGCAATTGCCGAACAAGGATAAAGAATGAACATTCTCGTTACCGGTGGAGCTGGCTATATTGGCAGTGTGGCGACCGCAGAACTCATCGCTGCAGGACATCACGTCATCGTCGCCGATAGCTTATATCAAGGGCATCGTGCAGCCGTGCACCCCGATGCAGCGTTCGTTCATGTCGATTTGCGTGACGAACCAGCGGTCAAGCAGCTTTTTGTCGACCACAGAGGTATCGATGCAGTGATGCACTTTGCGTCGTACACACTCGTCGGCGAGAGTATGCAAAACCCAGCCAAATACCTGCGTGATAATACGGTCGCTGGAGTGAATCTGATTGATGCCGCTGTGCACGCAGGTGTGGAGCGGTTCATTGTCTCTTCGACGGCAAACTTGTTCGAAGAACCAGAGACGATGCCCATCGAACCCGAAAACAAGGTCGTGCCCGGGTCACCCTACGGCGAATCGAAGCACATCCTTGAGCGCACGCTCCATTGGTACGAACGCATATATGGCATTAAATACGCGTGTTTGCGGTACTTCAATGCGGCAGGGGGCACTCCGAACCGTGGCGAAGATCATACGCCGGAGCTGCATCTCATCCCCGTTGTGCTCCAAGTCGCGCTCGGCCAACGCGATCAAATAACGCTGTTTGGCGGAGATTACCCGACGCGTGACGGTACATGCGTGCGTGACTATGTGCATATTGTCGACTTGGCTACTGCGCATATTCTCGCGCTTGATGGGATTGCCCGATTGGGGAGTCGAAAATACAACTTGGGCAATGGTGATGGGTTCACCAACCTCGAAGTCGTGCAGGCTGCCCGCCGGATAACCGGCCATGCAATCCCCTGTACGATCGGCGATCGTCGTCCGGGGGATCCTGCGATCTTGATAGCTTCTGCAGCCAAAATCCGTGCCGAACTCGGCTGGGTACCACGCTACCCCACGATCGATGACATCATCGGCAGTGCATGGGAGTGGCATCGCGCGCATCCACACGGCTACCAGAGCTAGTGTTTCGCTGCTGAACGATGAATCAGTAACCTCCTGCAGTCAATTGTCCGCGGGAGGTTTTGTGTCAATTCGGCTTTATCGTGCATGCCGAGCGGTGCATGCGTAATGGGTTTCGTCAGCGGTGTGCACGCACATAGTTGACGAATTGTTTGTAATCACGGATGTAATCATCGGGTTCGTAGTAGTCCGATGCAAAGACAAGCAGGACAGCGTCAGACGAATAGCGATATTGAATACCCCACGTGAGTGGTGGCAGGTACAGTCCAACGTGTGGGCGATCGAGGATGAACTCTTGCCGGTTGGTGCCATCATCGGCGACAACCGCGACACTCCCGGTGACGGCGATGAGGAACTGATGACAGGCGATGTGTGCATGCTCGCCGCGCGTTTCGGCGGTAGGGACACCAAGCACCAAAAAGTAGCGTTTGGGGGCGAATGGGATGTCCCGATGAAACTCCCCTACCGACAGCGCACCACGCATATCCGGAACATACTTGAGGGTATACAGTGCGACCCCTTTGACCGCACTTGCGATGCTCGTGGTATTGCTGACCCGAGTCTGTGCAATGCCATGATCATAGATCGGCGTATCTACATACCCGACAATTTTCGCAGGGTTGCCCATCACGACTGCCTTAGGTGGCACGGATGTGGTAACGACTGAGCCATGATCGATCCGTGCACGTGCACCGATGACGACATCGCCATAAATCGTACAATTTGCACCGATCCAGACATCGTCTTCGATCCGCGTCGATGCATGTTCACCGGCCAAGACGACCGAGTTCGCGCCGACGGTGATACGGTGGCCGAGGGTCACCCCTGCTTCTATGTAGGCTCCGGGCAATATCGTTGCGTCTGGCGCTGTCGTCATGGCATCTCCTCCTGGTGTCGGTTATTTGAGGAATATCTCGATGACCGGTACGACGACATCGGGCTTGAGGATGGGTACTTGGAACGCCAATGGTGTCTGATCGGTGTAGCCGGCCATCCCAGACCAGCTGGCTTCGCCCACGGCGCCGAAGTGGACTTCGCTGCCGTCATGGAGGAACTGGGCGTACGCTACCCGGTCACCTAACCCAGGGCAGTAGATGTCACGGAACGGCCACGCAAAAATATGCAGGTAGAGTCGATTGGTGTGCGCGTCGTAGGTGTAACGACAATCGGTTGGTTGGGTCAACCCGTCTGGTGCCGCACCACATCCATAGATTGAGCGGTTGTGTAATGCCATCCAATCACCCATCCCTTTGAGACGATCGGTGGCACGCTGATCGAACAGTCCACGTGCGGTTGGACCAACATTCAACAAGAGATTGCCGCCTTTGCTGACCCCATCGACCAACATGCGGACGAGTAGGTCGACCGACTTCCAGTCATGTTCGTCACGGTAATAGCCCCACGATCCACTGAAGGTCTGACAGGCCTCCCAAACGACGGGTTTGCCCTGTGCATCACGCAATCCACCAGCGGGTTGGAACTGTTCGGGCGTCACGAAGTCGCCGACATCGGGGAGATCGAGTCGATTGTCCACGAGTGCATGGGGCTGGAGTTCTTGGACAATCGCGTAGAGTTCTTCGGACTCCCAATCTTGGTGGCCTTTGCCGTCTTCACCAGGATACGAGAAATCGAACCAGAACAAATCGATTTTGCCGTATTGGGTGCACAGTTCGAATACTTGTTTGCGCATGTATTCGGCATATTTGCGCATGTCACGCAGCGGGTTACGGGCGCGTTCTGCGGCGTTGTTGCGCATAGGGTGTATGCGGTCGATGGTGAACTCGGGATGATGCCAATCGATCAGCGAGTAATAAAAACCGACTTTGATGCCTTCGGCACGGAACGCGTCGACGGTTTGGCGGATGAGGTCGCGTTGGTATGGAGTATTGGTGACACAGTACTCGGTGTGTTCCGTTGGCCACAGACAAAAGCCGTCGTGATGTTTGGTTGTGATGACAAAGTACTTCATCCCAGCCAACTTGGCCATGCGCGCCCATTCGACAGGGTTGAACAAATCGGGATTGAAGTGCTCGAAGTGCTTCTGATAGTCGGCGATCGAGAGTTCTTCGCGGCTACGGATCCACTCGTGGCGCGCAGGCATTGCGTAGAGCCCCCAGTGGATGAACATGCCGAAGCGATCGTTGACAAACCAGCCGGAGTCGGGTTTGGTGAAGCGTGACGTCATTGTCGAATCCTCCATTGTTACCAATCAGCGAGCAAGTGTTTCGGGTGTGTCGAGTTTACGCAATTCGGGCACTTTGAGGGCGGTGCCAGCCACCAATCCGACGCACAGTATACCGCCGATGAGCACCGCCAACGGAGCACCGATAATGCTCGCGGTTATGCCAACGACGAATTCTCCTAATTGTGGTCCACCCGCCACAAAAATCATGTTGACGGCGGTCATGCGGCCGCGTAAGTCGTCTGGGGTGAGCAGTTGACGTAATGTGCCGCGAATGATCATGCTGATGGTGTCTGCAGCGCCAGACATCGCCAACGTAAATAACGTCAGTGGGTACCAACTTGATGCCCCAAAGACGGCCATCGAAACCCCAAAGATGCCCACCGAAATCAACAACACGGGACCCTGTCTGGTGATGCGCCGTGAGGTCAGTAGCACCGCGGCTGCGACCGCACCGACCGAGGGTGCAGCACGCATCAAGCCGTAGCCTTGCGCGCCAACATGAAGGATCTCGTTGGCGAAAATGGGCATGAGCGTGGTGGCTGCACCGAAGAATGTTGCAAAAAAATCGAGCAACATGGTCGAGGACATGATGCGATGTTTGAAGACAAATTTGAGGCCTTCGAACGCATCTTTCATGCGAAC
>CAIZHO010000382.1 GCA_903932805.1 uncultured Roseiflexaceae bacterium
ACAGCAACACAACCGCGAGGCTGATGCCGAATGTGGCCCATTCGATCGAATACCCGGTTATTTTGCTCAATCCGCCTGCAAAAACCGCCCAGGGTGAATTCCCTAAATTTGATTGGATGAAGAACGCTTCACCGAGACCAAACAAGAATAACCCGCCGATGAGTATGAAAAAACGTGGGATGGTCAATGCCCAGCGCGATGTAGCAGTCCAAGACGTGGTCGGGATGGTCCGTGAAGGGCGAAAAAAGCTCATATTTTATCCTCAACAGTGGTGTCGTTGCATTATAGTACAGCTGTCAGATGGAATCGAATTACCTCTTACCGCTAGTTGTTGGTGCCTCACAACCCTGCTAATTTCTAATTTTCATTCCTCCGAATGACCAACATGGTGACATCGTCATAAATGCGGCCGTCGCTGAATGCAGCGATATCATCGGCAATAGCGCGCACCACGGTCGCAGCAGGCTCGTGATGGGTACGTTGGATTACATCAATCAACCGCGGGACGCCATAGAGTTCGTCATGTTCGTCGAACGACTCGGTGACGCCGTCGGTATAGCAAACGAGGGTGTCACCTGGTGCGATGATGGTCGATGCACTGTGGAGCGATGCTTCTTCGATGACGCCGAGGGCGATCCCCGGTGTCGACAGTTCGCGGGTGCTCCCGTCGTGACTGCGCACGAGGGGCGGGTTGTGGCCAGCACAGCAGTAGCGCAAAACGCCACTATCGAGATCGAGGATGCCATAAAAAAGCGTCACAAACATACCCGACTCCGAATCGCGGGTAATCCAGCGATTGGCGCGGGTCAAGGCTGCCGCGGGGTCCGACCCATCGAGTGCAGCAGCACGCACCAGACTGCGTGACAATGCCATAAACAACGCTGCTGCCATGCCCTTGTCGCTCACATCGGCAATCACGAACCCAAACAAGTGCTCGCCGTTGGCACCGGTCAGTGGCCAATAATCATAAAAATCACCGCCAATGACGCGGGCTGCGCGCCAGTGACACATGACCTCCCAGCCGGGTACATGCGGGGCGGCTGCCGGCAAGAGTGAGGTTTGAATATCGCGAGCGAGGCGTAATTCTTCTTCGAGCCGGGCCGCATTGTCGGCCTCTTGTTCGAGCAACGCGTTCTCGAGCGCGCTGCCAATTTGCCCGGCGAGGCCAGTAAACAAGCGGCGTTCACGTTCACCAAAAACGCGCTCAGACAAATCGTAATCAGCCAACAAAATCCCTGGCACGGTGCTCCGGCCACGCGCTACCAAAATAAGCACACGCTCGCTTCCGAACGGCTGAAGTCCCGGCATATTGGCAACATCCAACTGCAAGAGTTGCACACCACTGGCCTGCTGGCTGTGGATGTCGAACAATGTCGCGGGGAATGCTTGGCAAATCACGTCGTCTTCTTCGATGGGCGAAAGGCCAGCTGCAGCGGCTGCGACAAAGCGTTGGCGTTGCTTGTCCCACGAAAGGTAGCAACAGCGCCGACAATCGAGCAGTCGCAGCGGCAAGCGCACCGCGGTATTGAGCAAATCCCCGATGGCACCGGTGCGGTTGAGTTCCGCAGCCGCTTGAAGGAGCACATTAAGACGCCAGGCTTCTTCACGTTGGGCGCTGAACGCTTTGGCGCGCTCAAGTGCGAGCGCTACCTGGTCGGCGAGTGTCTGCATCACAAAGACATCGGTTTCGTCGAAGCGCCATACATCGCTGCTCTGTACATCTAAAATGCCGACCAAACGGTCTGCAAAGCGCATGGGAACGGCTAATTCACTGCGGGTGTGGGGGTCGTCTTCGACATACCGTGGATCATTGTGGACGTCGTTGACCAGGACGGGTTGTCCCGTACGGGCGACTTCGGCAATAATGCCGGTTTTGTCGTCGTCGAGCAAATGCTCCATGAACGCCGCTGCATCGACATCTGCAGTCGTTGCACGATACTGCAAGATACCCTGTTCGTTCACCGTGATGCAGTGGACCGGGTGGTACCCCAAATGCTCACGGATGAGGCGCATGACCTCTGGCAAGAGCTCGTCTGGCTCGAGCATGACCGATAAGTGTGCGCTGACATCTTGGATTGCCTGGAGCTGGGCAGCCCGCTGGCGTGCTTCGTTGAAGGTGCGTGCCTTGCTGATGGCAACGGCCGCTTGGTCGGCAATCTGACTCAGCCGGCGTAAGTCGTCTGCAGTAAACGCATTGGTCTCGTGGCTCTGGACCGAAATGCTGCCAATCACCTGATTACCACTGATGAGGGGAACATATATGCCCGAATTGGGCGGATTGGCGCTCTGATACCGTGGCCGAGCGGGTAACGAGTCCATTTCTTTTTTGAAGTCGGCAATCAGCAACGAACGCCCGGTTTGACGCATCCAGCCGATGATCCCGTCACCGCTCGGCACATCTACCGTCAACGGATCGAGTCGTTGGCGATCCTGTACCCGGACTTTGAGGGTGTAGCGATCGCTGTTCGGTGCGAATATCCCCAGATGGAACGATGATGTATCGAGGACATTGCCGGCTTCGCGATAGATCAGCTCACACAGTGCATCCACATCAAGCTCTGAACGAATAATTGCCCGACTAGTTGCATTGAGGATGGCCAATTCGTTGGTCGATGTTTGTTGGTGACGCAGACTGATGCCGACTTGGCTGAGCACCACACTGGCTGCAAAGAGTGCCACTCCAAACAGGACGAAGTAGCCAATCCCAAGCTCCGGTGCGGTATAAATCGCCGAGCCGAGGAGAGCGAGTGGCAACGGGATGATTTCGACAAACAGCATCGAAATCGTGTTGCCGCGCCACCATTGGCGCACCGCAGGCATCCCGTCGTGGAGCCACATGCGGGCGGCACGATTGAACATAATCAGCGCGGGGTAGAGCACAATTTGGAGCGCAATCCCGACCCACCCGCCGACTGCCTGTGCAACCGCAACCCCGAATAACACTGCCACGACACGCACTCCCGCCCGTGCAAATGGGCGAATCAGCAGGGTGTAGAGGTTGAGCGGTCGATGATCAAAAAACGGCAGCGCAATACCGATGACACATCCTACAATGCCCGCGATCACCGCAGCCATCCCCGGCTCCATGGCGAGTGCGACACTCAAAATGATGATACCAGTGAGCGTATGGGGGTCAGCTGGTGGTTCGCGGAACCCGACACTGTCGATGAGCAACGCGAGTGCACAGATAATCAGCACATGCCACAGCGGTACCGTCGGGGTCTGGGAGGCAACTGCCAACCAGACAAACCCTGGTACACCGACACCGATGCTGTACACGATGAGCCAACGCTCACGCTTGCTGTTCACCTACCAGTACCTCTTGAAATACTTATGTGGGGGTTGAGGAGTGGGAATGGTACGCTGAGTTAGACGTTTTCTTCACGGGTAGCAAGTGCAGCGCGGGCAGCTTCGATACTCGGATAGAGTTCAAAGACTTGCGAAAATCCGGTCATCGTGAATACTTCTTCGACATGGGGGAGCAAGGCTATCAACATCAACGTCCCTTGATGGGCGTTGATTTCGCGGCGTATCATGAGCAACGAGCGTAATCCGCTACTGCTCAAAAACGATACCTTGTGCATGTCGAGCAAAATGGTACGCGCACCTGCAGACACCGCTGCAGTCACGGGTTCGAGCGCTAGCGCAGTACCACGTGCGTCGAGCCGACCTTCGATGGCAAAGAGTTGAACGCTCACGGCTGTTGCTTCGGCAAATCGCTTGCGCAAGGTGAGTTCGTTGCCTGCCGCAGTGAATCGATAGGCCACTTCATCCATGAGTTTGTTCATGAGATAAATGCCCAATCCCCCTGCTTGGCGCTCTTCGAACGGCGAGTGAATATCTGGTACCGGCACCAACGCAGGATCGAACGGTTGGCCGTTGTCACGGAGCACGACGGTGAGCACACCGCCGTCAATCGACCACGTGACATCGAGTGTCCCGCTGCCGGTGTCGCCATATGCATG
>CAIZHO010000383.1 GCA_903932805.1 uncultured Roseiflexaceae bacterium
CAGGACTGCGGGTCCATTCTTTGCTGTAGGTATAGGTCGTGGTTGTGGTCGAACCACCGCCGACGGCATCTTCTGTTGTCGATGATTCGGATTTTTCTTTCCATGCATACATTTCAACGACGCGCTCTAACGAGACATAATCCCCGTCGACCAGATACGGAGCATCTCCTATCTGCACATTCGTGCCCAAGGTGCCGGTCACCGATATAAATGCACCTTCGCTTGCAGCGTTGGGTTGCGTTGCCTCGACTTGTACCGCTTTTGAAGCGATTTTCGAAAGATCCTGCACCCCTTCCCCGTACCACAATGCTGCCATTGCTGCAGGGATCAATACCAACCCAAACACCAGTCCACCAAACGAATTCGAAACGCGTTGTCCCCAATTCTGCCGTGTCACCTTGACGACTCGATTACTCATCTTTTTCTCTCTTTCTGTGTGCTTGAGTATATAGTATAGCGTGAAGTTGAAATATTCTAATAAAATGGACACAACGAAGGGTGTATTATATTGGCAGTATGAAGTTATATTACTCCGATACATATGAAATTCCATTGCCGGCTGGACACCGTTTTCCTATGCCGAAATTTCGCATGTTGCGAGAACGGGTGAGTCAACAAGACGGAATTCACAAGCACACATTAATTGAATCCCCGCAGGCTACGCTCACAGAGGTTGCACGAGCACACTCGATCGATTACATCCAACACGTAATGGACGGCACATTAACTGCAGCAGAACAGCGCCGTGTGGGGTTCCCCTGGTCACCAGCGGTCGTAGAACGTGCCCGTCGTGCGTGTGGCGCAACTACCGCGGCCCTCAAAGCTGCCTTGGTCGATGGTGGTGCGGTTCATCTCGCTGGGGGCACCCATCACGCCTGTCGTGGCCACGGTGAGGGCTATTGTGTATTCAACGATGTTGCTGTTGCCGCGCTGGATGGTCATGCGAACGATACGTTACGGCGAGCGTTAGTTATTGACCTGGATGTGCACCAGGGGAATGGGACGGCCGACATCATGCGTGAACACGAGTGGTGTTACACATTCTCGATGCACGGTGCCAAAAATTACCCGTTCCGCAAAGTGCCGAGTGATTGTGATATCGAACTCGCGGATGGGACCGGGGATGATGAGTATCTGACAACCCTCGAGACGGCACTTGACTATGTCAGTGCGGCTGCTCGCCCTGATGTGGTGTTTTATACGTCTGGCGCTGATGCGCACGAGAACGACTCGATTGGTCGATTATCACTCACCAAAGAGGGGCTCAAGGCTCGGGATCGATACGTGTTTGCACGTTGTCGAGAGCTGGGGGTGCCGTTTGTGGTGACCATGGCGGGGGGGTATGGCCGCGACATTAATGACACGGTCGATATTCATCACACAACAGTCACCGAAGCACTGCAGGCAACATGACCACAATTCACCCGACGCAATCAATCGAGCTCGAGTTATGCCCAGAACGTGCTGTCTGGTGGGCACACCAACGGACGTTGTTCGTTGCTGATTTGCACCTTGGACGGGTGTTGTCCCCGTCGTGTGACGAAATCAAACTGATACGTCACACCCTTCACCGAGTGACGAGCGTGGTGCGGCGATACGATGCCCAACGTATTGTGTGTTTGGGTGACATGTTCCATATGAAGCGGCACTACAATGCCGAATTAGCGGCAATGATGTGCGATTGGCGGGCGCACGTTTCTGGAGTGGTGGTTTTACTCGTACGCGGCAACCATGAACGGGTGCTGGGTGATCCGCCTGCTTCGTTGGGCATCAGCTGTGTGGATCCAGGATATTCCGAAGGAGGAATGACGTTCCTCCACGAACCACGTAGTTTGCAGGGATACAGCTTGTGTGCGCACCTGCATCCGAGTATTTTGGTGCCGAGTGCTCGTGTCGCTGCCGAAGCAGTGCCCTGTTTTGTGATTGGTCAAACCTATCTTGTTGTCCCAGCATTTGAAGACCTCGTACCCGGCAGAATCATCCCCAAACGTGCAGATGAATCATATGCCTACATCCAACACGGGACGGTAACCACCGTATGAACCCACCACGCATCGTGTTGAATCGAAGAATCGTGCTGACAAGCATCCTCGGCATCGCATGGGCAATTGCCACGCGCAAACCAGACACCCTGCCCAAGCCGCGCGACGCTGCAAGCCCAATCCCGTCCATCGCATTGCAGACGGATACGGGCGCTGTGGTTGACGTTGCTTCCATCATTGGTACACCCTCAATCATCACGATTTGGGCAAGTTGGTGCCCAAGTTGTCGTGCTGCAATGCCGTTTTGGGAACGGGTGGCGGCAGACTATGCCAAGCGTGGTGTCCAAGTTGTTGGCATTAACCAGCGCGAATCATTAGCGGTCGTGCAGCGCGAACGAGCAACGTTGCCGTCAGCAATGACCATCTGGTCTGATCTCGATGGTCGTGTCCTCACCTATTTGCAGAGTACTGATTTGCCGACTACTGCATTTGTGACACGCACAGGGCATATCAGTGCTGTCGTGCGCGGTCCCGTCAGTGCTGAAGTCGTCACAGCGATGCTCGACCAGTTATCTACCTACTAGTCTGTGAGGGTTCGTGTATACACTGGTAACACTCGGGCCGTTGCGAATGAGTACCTACGGGTTGTGCCTCTTGGCGGCAGCCTTCATCTGGTGGACCTGGTCAGAACGTGCACTGATCAAAAACAACCTTCCTCCCGCTGATTGGGTCTTTCCCGGCGTGATTGTGGTTGCATGGCTGGGTGGCCGGCTCGGTGTGATTCTCTTGCAAACCACCTCGATCAGCGATGCGTTCACGCAACTCATCACCGTGCGTGTTTTCGAATTCCAGTGGTGGTCTGCAGTGGTGTTTGCACTGATCGGTCTCTGGAGGGTCCTGCCGCAGTCGTTCTGGGGAAGTGTCACCCACATGCTTGTTCCATTGCTCGTGGCCTACGGCATCGCAACACTCGGCGCTACCATTGGTGGTACTGCTGTCGGTACTCCGACTGCACTTCCCTGGGGCATAGACAGTTACGGCAATATTCGTCATCCGGTGGGTGTGTATGCAGCGCTGATTGTCTGGAGTGGTGCGGTGTGGGTTGCACGCCGCCAACGAGCAGGTGCTCCAATCGGGTGGGCAACTCTTGGCGTCTTTGCTGCCCAAGAACTAGTGTGTGGCGGTTTTCGACTGAATGGTTGGGTGATCGGTGGCGGACTGCATGTGACGCAACTGGTTGGCTTGGTAACGTTGATTGTGGCACGCGAGCGTGTTATCATGACCCATCACAGCGAGACGTAGGATATCCATGCCGCAGCGAGCGTTTTTCTACAAAGAAACAAACGGATTCCGTGTCACCGTGCTTCCAACCTACCTCGTCGCTGAGTCAGATGAGCGTCTTGGGCGGTATGTGTTTTCCTATCGTGTCCGTATCGAAAACTGCAGTCGTATTACCGCACAATTGCGTTCTCGCGATTGGACCATCACGGATAGCATTGGCGAAGAATACCGTGTCAGTGGGGATGGTGTCGTCGGTCAACAGCCAGTACTTCACCCCAGTGATGTCCACGAATATCGGAGCTTCTGTGTGCTCAAATCCGGTGCTGGCAGCATGGGTGGGTTTTACCGTTTTCTCGATACAAACAGCAACGAATTCGATGTTTTTATTCCCATTTTTGCACTGACGATACCCGATACTCCGCTACAGTGAATCGAGCGCATTCTGTGATGGATTTAACACGTATTCTGCAGCTTCAACGCGTCCCGGGTGTCATTGACCTCGCATGGGGTCATCCCGACGCGTCGCTTCTGCCTGTTGCCGATGTCCAAGCTGCAAGTGTTACCGCGTTGAACAAATATGCAGGCACCATGCTGACGTATGGTATCGATCGTGGGATCGGCCCCCTCCGTGATCGGATCGCACTCCAAATTGCGCAATACGAAGGTGTCGCACCACTCCCCGGCGAGATTATGCTGAGCGCTGGCAATTCGCAGGCACTCGCGCAGGTTGCCATGCTTTATGCCCGCCCCAACGATGTCATCTTCGTCGAGAACCCTACCTACCATCTCGCATTACGCATCTTGCGCGATATGCCTGTGCAGATTCATCCGATTCAATGTGATCAGGATGGCCTGGATGTCAATGAACTGGCACAGGCAATCACGGCGTATCAGACAGTCGGGCAGCGGATCGCATTCTTGTATAGCATTCCAACGTTTCAGAATCCCACCGGCGCAACGTTGAGTGCGACGCGTCGCGATGCGCTACGAGCCGTCGTCGCGAAGAGCGGACTCGTCATTGTCGAAGATGATGTCTATCGTGAGTTGTGGTTCGACACAAAACCCATTCCGTCGTTATGGGCGACGTTTCCGCGCGGTAGTGTTATTCGCCTCGGGTCGTTTTCCAAATCACTCGCACCAGGCTTGCGCATCGGCTTTATCACTGCTGACGCAGCCACCATTGACCGTCTCGCGGGGTGTGGTCTGCTCGACAGTGGGGGAGGGATGGCCCACTTCCCGGCGTTTATCCTGGCTGAATTGTATGAGAATGGTGCGTACGATCGCATCGTCGCTTCCTATCGACACCGCTATGCATCCCGCCGTAATGCACTTGTTGCGGCGCTCGAACCGTTGCGTCAGCATGGATACACGTGGCAACTGCCACAGGGTGGGTACTTCCTCTGGATGAAGTTGCCCGCTGACGTGACTGCTGAGCGGGCCCTGAGCCGGATTCGTCTACAGCAGGTTGACGCATTACCCGGGAGTGTGTTTGCAAGTACATCGCTGGGGTACGAGGCCATTCGTATGGCATTCAGTCTGTACCCCGAAGAAGACCTCACCACCGCAGGGAACGCAATCGTACGCGCACTCACCCATGAGTGAGGCATAAAAACACCCCCTACGCATACGCGTAGGGGGTGTTTTGTTTAGCGTAAGCCAACCGCACTCCCGTCTGGATACGTATCTGAACGTGCCCACGTCACAGCGTCTACCCGTGGTGCGACCAATACATTCGCCCCGAGCGTGGTGTTACTGGGTACCACGTTGCGCATGCCCACCAGCGTGAGTCCGCTGTGCAACAAATCGGGAACAGCGCTGTTTGCGACTGCAGGAGCAGCGTGACCGATCCGACAGTTCGATCCGACGGTCGTCCCTTTATCGATGATTGCGCGAGTAATCGTGCACCCGGGAGCGAGAATCACATCCGGCAAGATGATGCTATCAATGACGGTCGTGCCCGCTGGGATGACAACGCCTGGGCCAATCAAGGACCCACTGACCGTCCCGCCGATGCGACTCCCATCACACACCATGCTGTTGCGGATGACTGCACCGACGCTCATCTCTGCGGCCGGCATTTCGGCGCTTTTCGTGTGGATTACCCACTCAGGGTTGTTGAGTTCGAGCGCCGGATTATCGCTTAACAATGCCATACTTGCTTCGTAATAGGCTTGTACCGTGCCGACATCTGCCCAATATCCCGCAAAATCATAGGTCTGGACCGGCGTCTGTCGTATCAATGCGGGCATGATGTCACGACCGATGTTCTCGTGCGTACCAGCGTTGAGCAGGTCAATCAAGCACTGTTTGCGAAACAGGTATATTCCCATGGAGGCACGTTTCGAAACACTCTGAGCGGGTTTTTCTGCGAAGTTGGTAACGGTCCCATTGAGGTCGGTCGTGACAATCCCAAAGCGCTGGACTTCGTGGCTGCCGACCGTTTGAACTGCAATGGTGACATCCCGTTGCGACGCAAGATGTGCTTGGATCATGGGACGGTAGTCCATCATATAGACATGATCACCTGCAAGCACGAGGACATGCTCTTCGGGTTGTTCGCTCATAAAATCGACATTTGCGCGCAACGCATCGGCGTTCCCTTTTTGCCAACTCATCCCTGTACCGACATACGGGTGCAGAATGTGCACGCCGCCGATGCGGCGATCGAGATCCCACGGTTTGCCGACGCCGATGTGTTCTTGCAGCGAACGTGGTCGATACTGCGTCAAAACGCCGACATTGGTAATCCCCGAGTTGATGCAATTCGAGAGGGTGAAATCTATGATGCGGTATTTGCCCGCAAAGGGCACCGCTGCTTCGGCACGTTCTGCGGTCAGGACGCTCAAGGCTGGATGTTCGCCACCAGCCAAAATCAAAGCAAGTACACGACTCATCGGACCATCCTCTCGTTTAGGTGACGTGGCCACGTCGCGTGGCGCGCAGGAGTGCGAATCGATCCGAGCCCCAGGTTACTCCCCATGCAAACGCGGCACCGAGCACGACCACGTGGAGCAGGCAGGCAACCCAGTCTGCGGTTGTTTGTAGCGGTCCGTCAGGGAGAAGCGGCAAATATGGCTGTGTTGTGGTCAATAATAACACCATCCCACCAATGCTCAGCAGCCAAAGTCTATGCGACGCCACCACCTGTATGTCGGGATGCGCCCGACGCAAGTACCATAGCAACAAGGTCGCTTCGATGATGTTGGCGACGCTGAACACACAGGCAATCGTCCAGAGCCGGTCAGCGCTGCTGCCGTTTTGGCTGAGCAACCACCCGAACGTTACATTGATCAGCACAACAACCAAGCCGACGATGACGGGTAATCGCGTGTTCTGGAGCGCAAACCAGATGCGAACGGCGATTTCTGCGACACAGAAGCCTGCCAGGCCGATGGCATACCCCTCTAGCGCTGCCGTGGTTAAGGTTGCTGAGGCGCTATCGAATGAACCCCGCTCGTACAGCAGTTTGACGATGGTACCGGCACCTGCATATAACACAACCGATGCAGGGATCGTCACGGCCAAGACACTCTGGACGGCGAGACTCGCCGCCCGCGCAAAAGCATGTTGATCACCCCGCGCAAGGTGATTTGCAAGGAGCGGGAAAATAACCGTCCCAATACTCAACCCAATCAACCCATGTGGGAGCAACATGATTTGGAGGGCGTACCCCGATGCAGCCACCGCACCAAGGCCAAATGCCGATGTTACCGCAATCATGGTCGTCAAGTTGATTTGCCAAATCGATTGTCCGAACAGCCTCGGGAGCACCAACGCTCCGACAGCTCGTACCCCCTGTGTTGTCCACCCACGCAATTGGTAATGCCAGCCCAAGCGGCGGAGCGTCGGTATTTGGATTGCCACAAAGGCGAACGCCCCAATCAAGACGCCATATACCACACCGTCAATACCGTACCAGGGTGCCAGCGCCGCTGCACCGATGATGATCCCCACATTGTAGAGATTTGAACCGATGGTAGGTATGCGGAACTGTTCGTGTGCCTCGAGAGACGCTTTGGCAATCCCGCCAATTCCCAACAGGATTGGCTGAAGCAGAAGCAGACGCATCAAGTGGGCGGTGAGTGCTTGCTGTTCAGGCTCGAAGCCTTGCGCGGTTGTCAGACGCACTATCGAG
>CAIZHO010000384.1 GCA_903932805.1 uncultured Roseiflexaceae bacterium
ATGTGCGGCGCGGCTATGCGGACTTCAGCCAGGGATTGCCGTCGAAGGACCCATCGGTGATTGCCATGACCTTCTCGGCCATTGACCCGATTGTAGCGCCGCCGGGCAAGCATGCGGTGTTTTTGTGGGCGCAGTACTTCCCATACCAATTGGCCAACGGGATGGAGTGGTCGAACGAGCGCGAGCGCGTGGCAGACTCGATCCTCGAGGTGTTGTATCGCTATGCGCCCAACATGCGCGGCAAAATCATCGACCGCTACATCCAGACACCGCTCGACCTCGAAAACCTGCACGGCCTGGTCAAAGGCAATGTGATGCACGTCGAAATGTCGCTGGACCAGATGTTCTTTTATCGCCCCATCGCCGAGCTAGCCGACTACCGCACGCCCATCAAGGGCCTGTATATGACCGGGGCAAGCATGCACCCGGGTGGCGGCGTCTTTGCGGCGTCGGGGTTGAACACCGCCCGCACCGTGCTGAGCGACCTCAAACCGATGAACCGCTTGTGGCGTGGTTTGGCCAAGTAACATGAGTGGTGTGCCCTGCCATGGGGCAACGATATACAGCCGGTGCTCCATACGGGAGCGATGCTGACGAGCTTGGGCACAGCGCAGCATAGTTGGGGTGCTGCACCGAGTACCACAAATCGGGCTGTTCGGCTTGCTCAGGATGTTGATGATGGGCAACGGGGGTGGGAGTCTGTTTGTGTCGAGAGACCCAGATGGCAGCTATACGGAGAACACACTGGGTTCGCCGGATGGTAGTGCACATGTGTGCATTGTAAAGAAATTTTTGCATCGTGGCAGTGTGCTGAACGAGCGGTGGAGCGAACGAATATGGGCTTGGTACGCTGTTGTTTGTGAACGATGTGGGTGCTGTGTTAGTATACTGTTCATGTGATTGCAAAAAGGTACCAGTGACATGAGTGTGTTAAGGTAAAGCATATGAGTCACACAAAAATGAGACAGCTTCTTGTCAAGTGGTACAACTCTGCGGGTTCATTCGTACGACGAATACTCGCGTTATTAAATAGATTCATGGGTGTAGTCTTTGGATTTTTTGGTAGATTCGGTGTGCTTCCCACACGTTGGTTTGTCGTGCTCAATTGTGTGTATGTAGCGGTAACGCTTGTTGCTGTTTCACTGATACCAGGAGCATCCCGTCTCGAGGCCGCACAGGCTGATACATACTTCAAAAATTTCTATGGGAGTGAGATTCAACGCGAGGCAAACGGCACTTTTATACGAAATTACCGCTGGAGTGCCCAAGAAGGTGTGCTCACTCTGATTCGTCAACCCAATGATACTGGGTTGAGCATCTTCACGTTGACGGCTACTACAGTTATCGACAATCAGATAGTGGAAGTAGACGTTCAACAGCAACGGATTGGACAGTTTGTCGTTCAGCCGCAGGTTTTCCGTACCTACGAATCATTGGTACGCGTGCCATGGCAACCATTGCATTTTTGGGACGAAATACAGATTAAAAGTACCCAAGCAGTCGAGATTGATGGTCGAAGCATTGCGTTTTCTGTGAGCGAAGTCGGGTTGACCCCACTCACAGACATGAAGTATCCGCATGGTATGGTTCTGGGCTATTTGTTCTTGGTGATACTCATTAGCACGTGGGTGTATGCCACATCGTCATCCGCTGTTTTCAACGCTGTGTATTGCGTGTTGGTGGCGATGCTGATTGGGTTTTGGCAACTTATGGCTGATTTGCCGTGGCTTGTTACGGGTATGTGGCAGTTCCAGAACGAACTGCTGGGTACGTTGCAATATGATGGCACGGTTGTTGCGCAGCTCCAAAGCACATCCAGTGGCATTGGGGAATCTGTTGCCACGGGTGTGCGGCTGCTCCAAAGCACATCCAGTGGCATTGGGGAATCTGTTGCCACGGGTGTGCGGCAGCTCCAAAGCGCAATCGTGGATCTGTGGCAAAATATTGCCTTATTGAGCAGAAAAAACGCGCAGATACTGTGGTTAGTGTGTGGGACTGTATTCAATGTATTGCTTGTGTACGTTGTGTATGTGTATCGTGCGAGCATACGCGTTTTTATGGCGCACGGTGTCACAGTTCTTGCGCAACGTATGCAGTGGTTGAATCGCCTGAGTGCGCCGGTATCAACTCGATTGCGGTGGTTGTGGCAGCGGCCTATTCTGCTCTATAGCCTGACCATCATCGTTTTTTTCAGCGGATTATTGTGGAACACACAGGTTATCGCACCGAACGATTCGAGAATCGCCGTTAACATCCCGTACAGCGATGATGATACTGCGAATGCAGGCGGATTCTTTTCTGACTATTTGTTGTTTTTTGTGCCTGAACAATACCTCATAGCAAATGAACCACGTTCGACGTGGGTAAGCACGTGGACCAACAAGACAGAGTTAGGGCGAGAATTGCGCCATTATGGGTTGAGCCAATCGTATGTCCTGAATTGGGGTATGCAGTTTTTGTTTTCTGATCCCTTTGTCTTTTTTACGGTGGCATTTGTCGTACACCTGTATTTGACGGGGTTATTTGCTTTTCTGTATGTGCGTCGTCTGCTCCAGCAAACAAGTTTGGCGTTGTTGGCAGCATATGTTGTGACGTTTTCTCCTTTTTTCTTTTTCTGGAATACCTATTCGACGTTCTATACTGCTGCCTGTTGGGGGGTAGGAATACTCTACGGATTACTGTGGTTGCGGGATACACTTAATTGGAAGTCAGTACTGTTTTTGACGTTCGCAGTGTATTCATTATTTAGCCTCGCCTACCCGCAGTATATTGTGTATTTTGCCTATATGGTGCTCGGATATTACGCACACGAGTTCTGGCAGTTGCGTAACAATACGCACAAAAAATGGCCGTTCGTGGGATACAGTGTTTTGGCAGTAGCTGTCGGTACGTCTATGACCATACCGCAGTATTTGGATTTGCTCCAAGCAACAGCATTGACAGATGTAACGGTCAGAAATTTGGAATACTATTTGTTGGTGTTTCCAAAGTTTGATTCGGCGTCGAGAATGCTTGAGATGGGATTGGCATACGTCTTGCGGGACATTTTTGAACCGTTAACGAAGTTCAAATCGACGTTGTTTTATTATCGCGGCGCGAACACGACGTTAGTTGTCTTTTTGCTCATGATGGTTGGGGCAATATGGCGCTGGCGTCAGACATGGGGCTGGAGTCTTTGGATAATCATTGCATTTTTCATGAGCTTTAATCAGACCGCGTTTGTGTTTGGCTATGAGCAATTACGGTTACCACAGTTGTCGAGAGGGTTGGCATTATTTTCAGGTGTGACGCAAATTTTTCCCCAGATGATTTTGGTGATATATGGTGTGCACGTCATCCTCAGTGAGCAATTCAACAAAACGTTCAAAATCCTCCTTGGTATGTTTGCGGTGGGCTTTCAACTGATCGTCGTGGCTGGCGCGATGAAGTTTAACGACAAAGGGGTGTTTACGGGGATGCAACAGTATGTTGCGTTCGAGTTGCTGATTGTGGTGTGTATATTGATGCTTGCGTTGCTCTCAGCTCCCAAGATGAAGTGGGCAGTGATCTATGGTGTGATGTTGTTGCAGGCGATTATGTTGTTGCAGCCGATGCTTGTGACAAAGCCAATCGAGAGCGTGTATCGAACGTCACCAAGCACAGAAATGATTCAACAAACACTGCAACCCGGCGAACGCATGGCATTGATTGAGGATCCTCAAGCAGAAACGCCGAGCGGCACGACTGTATTTAAGCGGATTCAACCATATGGGGGCAATTATAACGCTGTGTCGGAGGTGGCAAATATTGGAACATATAGCTCCCTTCAATCGAAGTATTATGTTGCACTCATGAAGCGCTTCGGCTACATGTACGTAGGACGTGTAGCGGATAACATGTATGTTCGTAGAATTCCATTGCCATTGCCAGAAAACGATCAATGGATGGCAAATATACGCACAGTGGTGAGCGAAAAACCCGTTTCTGACCCATCGCTCGCGTTGGCATTTCGCACGGAGGGTCACACGCCATTTTATGTGTATACGACCCCTTCTACAATGGGGTGTTGCTTACAAGTCCCGATGACGAGCATCCGCATCGTGAGAACGAAGTACCAAACGAATTTTTGGGTTGATGAACCGAAAGCACCAACAAATCGACAATTACAGCAAGACGAACACCAAGGGGATCGATTCGCGGTGAACGGTACAGAAATGTTCAACGAGAGCATTATCGTGTTTAGCCAGATCTACCATCCGCATTGGTTTGCACGGGTACGGACTGCCGAAGGATGGAAAGGCGCGAATACCATTGTGGTCAACGAAGCGTATCAGGGAGTTCGGGTGCCGGCTGGTACCGTGGAAGTTGTGATGGAATTTCGGCCGTGGATATATTGGGGCATCATAACGAATCTCATCTGGCTGGGGTGTGGATTGTTCATCGCAGCACGCTGGTTGTGGAGATACGAACCACTCCACTCGTGGGTACGGCACATGCGAAATGGTATTGCGTAGCGAGGTGTCGCGGTCCAACTTTTCGGTATCGCCTGCGTGCCGTGCTCCCCGACCACCGTACGCCCATCAAGGGCTAGTACATGACCGAGGCGAGCATGCATCCGGGCGTCAGAGATCAGAACGTAGTTTTGTCGTTGATCGGTATCTGATACACCAATCCCCCACTGCCCGAATGGGCTGTGGGGGATTGGTTTGGTGGCACAATGCCATGCGCACGGTCGCGCAGAGGACCCGCTCCTGCGGGTGAGGGAGCAGTGACGTACAGAAATACTCCCGCATGCCGCAACCGAATATATTCCGCATGATAGGTTAAAAATGACTCTTGACAAATTTTCTGTTTTTTGATTTATTACGTAATACGTTGACAAAAAACCAACGCACGAACGTGTTGTACTGACAACACTAGAAGGAAAACTCATGCCTACAGCTGAGCAGGTGAGAAACAAAGTTCTGAGAATGATGGCGAAGGCGTTTAAGATTACGACAAATGAAGATGAAACGATATTTTTGTGGCATGAAAGTGCTGCGTGTACTGTAAATGTGATTGACTGGGATAAGGAGAAGGAAGGACGCAATACACTCGTACAGGTAACTGCGCCGATTCTTTGGAATGTCACACGAACTCCTGCTGTCTATGAATGGGTAGCAACAGAGGGACAGAAATATTACATTGGCCATATTGCCTGCAATCTTTCAAATACCGCAGGGGAGACTAACATCGAATTTGAACATCATCTCCTTGGTGATAATCTGGATGAACCAGAGCTAACCACAACGGTAATACAGATGTTGGTTGAAGCAAATAAACTAGATGAAGAATTACAAAAGAAGTTCGGTGGCAAACGAACTGCTGACTTGTAAATCAATGATTTGCCGGGTTACCGCATGCGGTAACCCGGATTTTGATTATCGGGAGATGCCATGCAGGAAGTATTGACGGATCAGACAATAACTTTTGCAAAAAACAGGAGCGATGCGAAGTGTACGCCACTCCACATCCTCTACGTCATCGTCAAACGATTCGCTGACGAATTCGAGGATTTTCAGAATCCTGTACAATCCGTTCTGACTGCTCTTGGCCCTGAGGGTGACAGCATCGTAAAACCAACAATATCAGAGGAAGCTCAGAAGATTCTCGATACGTTTTCTTCGAAGCAGGTGGCGATTGACTGGGCTATGGAGCAATTTCCTCTCCTCACAAAAAAATCTGGCCAATCTTCTGCTCCCGTTCAGCAAAAGAATGCACCAGAGAAAGAAACGGAAGCGTCCGAAAAAAAGACCCAGTCAGATGCAGTGGTCCGATCGACCGATGAAATTTTCGCAAGCCTTGATGCCATGATTGGTCTGTCCGATGTCAAAATTGCCGTGCGGCAGATCGTAGCGCGCCAAAAAGCTGCCGAAGTTATGCAGTCACGTGGTATTGAGACCGTTTTCAGCAAGCATTTGGTGTTTACTGGAGCGCCAGGCACCGGCAAAACGACGGTTGCGCGCTTTGTGGCAGAGCTTTATGCTTCGATGAACATTTTGCCTCATTTTTCGTTCGTCGAAGCCTCGAGAGCAGATCTCGTCGGTGGGTATGTTGGCCAAACCGCGCTGAAAGTCAAAGAAGTCATCGACAAGGCCCGTGGTGGTGTGTTGTTTATTGATGAAGCGTACGCCCTGATGCCGCGCCACGACAGTGATTATGGGCATGAAGCAATTGCCACTTTGGTTCAGTACATGGAAAACTATCGGAATGAGCTCGTCATCATTTTGGCAGGGTATGCCGATGAAATGCAGGCGTTGATCGATGTAAATCCCGGTTTACGGAGTCGAATGACGACGTTCATAGACTTCCCCAACTACACTCCGCAAGAACTGATTGCAATCTTCCGATCCACACTCTTAGCAAACAAAATGTCGATAACCGATGCGGCAATGCAGCATGTAGAGGACCAGTTGCAGATTGTCGCAACGCGTAGCGATTTCGGCAACGGTCGGTTCGTTCGCTCATTGTGGGAAACATCATTTACCCAGCTTGCATTGCGTGATTTTGCAGACGGTGCATTTGATGATTCGGAACTGCGTGTATTGGATGTTGCAGATGTCGATAATGCGTTTAAACAGCTGATGAGGAGTCTCCCGGCTGCTGCGGAGCCGCGCAGAGGAATTGGTTTTCTGCGGAATTAATCATTAATCTCATTGCAACCCCCACGTGCCCGTTCGGGCACGTGGGGGTTTTGTGTGGTGGCACAATGCCATGCGCACGGTCGCGCAGAGGACCCGCTCTTGCGGGTGCGGGAGCAGTGATGTAGACCCAAAACACCTCGCCCGTGATTATAAAAATTGTATCTTCGGGCGACGTACCCCGCTGCGCGGGGCATGACGACGTCGCCCCTGATCAACTGTGGTCATGTAAAGATGTTCAAGGGCGATACCCCGCTACGCGGGGCATGACGACCTCGCCCGTAGACTCCAACTCCTCGCCCGTAGACTCCAACTCCTCGCCCGTATATTCCAATACCTCGCCCGCAGACACAAATCAACCTTACCGCAGCGGGCTGCAATTCTTTTCGGGGCCTTTGCCAACGCGATCGGCAAAGAATTGGGTCATGCTGGCTTTGTCGACGGACTGCAAGGGCAGCAGGTAGTTCCAGGCGGCCATGACAATGGGGGCTGCCATCTTGTCGTCGGTGCGGGGCACCATCAACACACAGGAATTTTGGCGTTGGAACTCAGCAGCCACGGCTTTGAGTTCTGTCAGGGTACTCTCTGGCAGCGATGGTTTGTAGTGGATGATAATCCCGCCGTGCTCGATGTTGTGCACGCTGACACGGTCATCGATAGCTTCAGGAGCGATGCCCCAGGGTGCAATCATCGTGCCCACGTGCCAGCCAGAGGTCGGCGGGTTCGAATTATACGGCGTACGTACGGGGTCTTCCAACGAATCGAGGTGCAAGCTGACGCCTTGGTCTGGGTACTTTTCGGACCCTAACGGTAGATTGTCGTTGTTGCGGTAGATAGCCCACACAATGACGGCAATCAGTACGAGTGCGCCAATGATATAGGGCGTGGACGATGCTTTTTTGGCGGGTGCTGCTTGCATCTTCAGCGGTTTTGGTTGCGAAGGCTTTGGCTTGCGATTTTTTTGATTTGTCATGACGTTATCCTTGTGCGAGTGCGACTGCCAGGGCTGCGGCGATACGGGCGTTGTTTTGGAGCAGGGCCATGTTGGTGCGCATACTTTCGCCGCTTGTCTCGCGCATGACCGCGCTGAGGAGGA
>CAIZHO010000385.1 GCA_903932805.1 uncultured Roseiflexaceae bacterium
GGCGGCAGTGGCACCGTGTACATCCCGCTGCAACCCGATGACCCACTGTACGTCGAAGGCGGCCACAGCAATTTCATGGTGCTGACGCGCGCCACCAACCAGCCGGGGGCCGATGGCATTCTGGGCACCGCCGACGATGTGCGCGAGAACAACAACTCGACCACCCCATTTATCGACCAGAACCAGACCTACACCTCGCACGCCTCGCACCAGGTTTTTTTGCGCGAATACCGGCTGGTGGACGGCAAGCCACTGGCCACGGGCCACCTGCTCGACGGCGCTGGTGGCGGCATCGCCAACTGGGCCGAGGTGAAAGCACAGGCAGCCGAGAAACTGGGCATCGCGCTGAGCGATGGCGACATCTTCATTGTGCCGCTGCTGGCAACCGACGAGTACGGCGAATTCATCCGTGGCGCCAACGGCTTCGCGCAGCTGGTGGTGCGCACTGCAGGCGCGGACGGCGTCCTGGGCTCGGCCGACGATGGCAGCATGCTGGTTGAGGGCAACCCGCTCGCCCCGGTGACCACCGGTTTGGCGCTGCGCACCGGCCACGCCTTTCTGGACGACATCGCGCACACGGCGGCACCTATTTTTGACGCAAGCGGGGCCCCGCTGGCCGACATCGACACAGACATTGGCAACGCCATCGCCCGCGGCCCAGACGGCAAACGCCTGGCCTACGACAACGAGCTGCTGGACCGCCACTTCATCACCGGGGACGGCCGCGGCAACGAGAACATCGGCCTCACCGCAGTGCACACCATCTTCCACGCCGAGCACAACCGGCTGGTAGAGGCCAACAAGCTGACCATTCTGGGCTCGGGTGATCTCGATTTCATCAACGAGTGGTTGCTGACCGACCTGACCGGCGTGGCCCAAATTCCCACCGATGCCGCCGGGGCGGCCAACCTGCTCTGGGACGGTGAGCGGCTGTTTCAGGCGGCGCGTTTCGCCAACGAGATGCAGTACCAGCACCTGGTGTTCGAGGAGTTTGCACGCAAGGTGCAGCCGGCCATCAACCCGTTTGTGTTTTCCAACAGCGCCGATCTGGACCCCTCGGTCTTTGCCGAATTTGCCCATGTGGTGTACCGCTTTGGCCACTCGATGCTCAACGAGACGGTGGCACGCATGAACGCCGACGGCAGCCTGAACGACCTGGGGCTGATCGAGGCCTTTCTGAACCCGGTGGGTTTCGAAGCCAGTGGCGCCGACGCTGAGCAAGCAGCTGGCGCCATCATCCGGGGCATGACCCGGCAAACCGGCAATGCGATCGACGAATTTGTGGTGGAGGCCCTGCGCAGCAACCTTGTTGGCCTGCCGCTGGACCTGGCGGCGCTCAACATCGCGCGCGGCCGCGAGACCGGCATCCCCTCGCTCAACGATGCGCGCGCCCAGTTTTTCAGCATGACCGGCGATTCACGGCTGACACCCTACACCAGCTGGGTCGACTTCGCCGGACACATCAACCACCCAGCCTCGATCATCAACTTCATTGCCGCCTACGGCCAACACGACAGCATCACCAGCGCCGCCACGATGGATGACAAGCGTGCGGCTGCGACCGCCATCGTGATGGGCACGGCAGAGGCCCCCGCCGATGCGGTGGCCTTTCTGAACAGCACGGGTACCTGGACCGCCGCCAACTCGGGCTTGAACAAGGTGGACTTCTGGATCGGCGGTCTGGCCGAGCAAAAACAGGAGTTTGGCGGCATGCTGGGCGCCACCTTTAATTTTGTGTTCGAAACGCAGATGGAGAACCTACAGAACGGCGACCGCTTCTACTACCTGAGCCGCACGCAGGGCATGAACATGCTCAACGAGCTCGAGTCCAACACCTTCGCCAGCCTGGTGATGCGTAACACCGATCTGGGCGAGGTTGGCCAGCGCCATTTGCCGGGCGATCTGTTCTCGACCCCGAACCACATCCTGGAGGCGAACCTGTCGCTGCAGGACGAGGCCGACCCCACGGGTGACAACCCGATACGCAACCAGCTCCAACCGCTGACGGTCCGGATTGACGCCAACAACGACGGCATCGCCGAGTACCTGGCCTACAGCGGCCCGAACCATGTGGTGCTGGGTGGCACCGAGGGGCGGGATGTCCTGATGGGTGGCCTGGGCATCGACACCCTGTGGGGTGACGGCGACAACGACCGGCTGGACGGTGGCTACGAGGCCGACAAGGTCCATGGCGGCGACGGCGATGACATCATCACCAACCTGGGTGGCGACGACTTTCTGTTCGGAGAAAACGGCAATGATGTGATCAGCATGGGTGCGGGCGTGGTGCTCGCCTTTGGCGGCCGCGGCCACGACTTCATCGTCTTTGGCCCGGACCCCCAAGAAGCCTTTGCCGGCGAAGGGGGCGATTTCCTGCTGGGCGGCTCCGGTGGCGATGTGATGCTGGGCAATGAGGGCGACGACTGGCTCGAGGGCGGCGAAGGCTTTGACGGTCTGACGGGCGACAACTCGGAGCTGTTCTTCAACAGCCCCATCATCGGACACGATGTGCTGGACGGCCAGGGCAACGACACCGACTACGACGGCGAGTCGGGCGATGACATCATGGTGCAAAGCGCCGGCATCCAGCGCAACAATGGCATGGCCGGTTTTGACTGGGCGATCCACAAAGGCGATACCGTGGCCGCCAACTCCGATCTGGGCGTTGCCATTTTCGCCAACCAGCCCGACCTGATCTTGCGCGACCGCTTTGATCTGGTCGAGGGCTTGTCGGGCTGGCGTCTTGACGACCGGCTGACCGGGCGCCAGATCGTCACCGGCGCAGCCGCCGGGGGTGGCGTGGCGATCAGCGATGCGACCAGCACGCTCGACTCGTTTTCGAGCCTGCTGCTGCAGACTGGCGTCGACCGCATCGCCGGCTTTGATCAACTGGTCAGCCACCTGGAGCGCGCCACTTTCAGCTGGAACGGCGACTCGCATACCGCCGTGGTCATGGATGCGGCTGCGGTGACGCGCGATGTCAATGGCAACGTGACTTTCATCGATGACACCCCAGCCGACATTTTGCTCGGCGGTGGCGGCAGTGACGTTTTTGAGGGCAAGGCTGGCAACGACATCATCGACGGCGACCGCTGGCTCAACATCCGCATCAGCGTGCGCGATGCACAGGACGCGGCGGTCGAAGTGTTCTCGGTCAACAGCCTCAACGACATCCAGTCGCAGCTGATGAGCGGTGCGATCAACCCTGGGCAATTGCAGATTGTGCGGGAGGTGCTGGATGGGGCGGTAGCCGGCGACCTGGATACCGCGGTCTATCGCGGCAACCTGTCGGAATACGCGATCGAGCGGCATGCCGACGGCCGGTACACCATCACGCACAACAATCTGCTGCCGGCGACCAACGATGGCATTGATACTGTGCGCAACGTCGAGTTTTTGCGCTTTGCGGACCAGACCGTGTCACTGATCAACGAGGCCCCGATCATCATTTCGGAGGGCGGCACAGATGCGTCGGCGCTAACCGTGGCGGAAAACAGCGATTTCGTCACCGTGGTGACGGCCACCGACGCAAATCTGCTCGATGTGCTGAGCTACTCGATCAGCGGCGGTGCGGACGCCGCGCTCTTCACCATCGACGCCACCAATGGCGTGCTGAGCTTCAACCAGGCACCCAACTTTGAAGCTGCCACCGATGTGGGGGGCAACAACGTGTACAACGTCATTGTGCAGGTCAGCGACGGCCAGGCTGTGGACACGCAGGCACTGGCCGTGACCATCAGCAACGTGGACGAGGCGGCGACCGGGGCGCTGCACATCGGCAGCTTTGCCAGCACCAACAACAGCGCCAGCCTGACCGCCAGCCACACCATAGTCGACCCGGATGTGGCAGCCCTGGCCCTGAGCTATCAGTGGCAGCGCCTGGCCGCCGGCAACTGGGTCAATATTGCGGGGCCAGCCGGCACCGCCGCCACCCTGGCCAACCAGAGCAGCACCACCGTTCGCGTATCGGCCAGCTACACCGACCCTTTTGGTGTCAACAACCTGGTATCGGTCGAGACAGCGATCGTCGGCAGCAACCTTGTCAATACCCTGAACGGCACGGCCGGCAACGAGATCCTGTTGGGTCTGGGCGGTAACGACAATCTGATTGGCGGCGGCGGCGATGACAACGTGGACGGAGGCGCTGGCACAGACACCCTGCGGGCCGGCGTGGATGACGGCAACGATGTCTATGCTGGCGGCGCCGGTAGCGACACCTACGACCTGGCCCTGACCGCAGCCGCAGCCACCGTCAACCTGAGCACCGGATCGTCTGCCAGTGCGCAAACCGGCAGCGACACGCTTTCAGGGATTGAAAATGTCAACGGCAGCAGTGGCGACGACAGCATCACCGATGGGGCTGGCAGCAACGCCCTTGATGGCAATGCCGGCAACGACCGCTTCATCCTGACGGTTGACAACGCCCGGGACACGGTGGACGGGGGTGCAGGTACCAGCGACACCGCCGACTACTCGGCCTTCCTGACCAATCTGTCGGTGACGCTGGGTACCAATGTACTGGTCACTGGTAGCGGCAACACCAATGCCAACAGCGACCTCATCACCAACATTGAAAACTTCATTGGCGGGGCCGGCAATGACACCCTGACCGGTAATGCCAGTGCCAACCAGCTCACGGGTGGGGCCGGCAATGACACCCTGAGCGGCGGCACAGGCGCCGACCAGCTCACCGGTGGGGCCGGGCGCGACGTCTTTGACTACAACGCCACCAATGAGTCGGCCGTGGGTGCTGCCGTACGGGACGTGATTGCCGACTTCCTCAGTGGTACCGATCGACTCGATTTTGCAACGATAGATGCCAACACCGGCGCCGTCGGTAACCAGGCCTTCGCCTGGAATACAACAGCGGGTGCGGCCTTTACCGGTGCGGGTCAGATAACCTTCCGTTACGAGACGGTTGGGGGAGTGGAGTACACGGTGCTGGAGGGCAACCTCAACGCCAACCTGGCGGCGGACTTCCAGGTGGCCTTGCTAGGGCGCCACACCCTGCAGGCTGCCGATCTGGTGCTGTACGGACTGACCC
>CAIZHO010000386.1 GCA_903932805.1 uncultured Roseiflexaceae bacterium
CGGCACCCTTGTCTCCCGTGCCGAGCACAGTTGCCAAGAAGCGGTCGTCGTCGTCGATCGGCTGGTGTACCAAAAACGGCATCCCACGGTTGCCGCCTATCTGCTGATACGATTGCACCGTCTCGGTGATGACTTCACTGACTTCTGGGGCAACCGGGGTAGTGACCCGACCGCCTTGAACCATCTCTACCGTCAAATCGTGGCTAGGGATATGGGGCAATGCATTGGTCGCGATTTCTTCGGCGCGTCCACGCGGGTCAGGCGACTGTTCGAGCATTCCCGCTAACAACGCCGGTTCTCTGCCGTCGGGCTGGGCATCACGCATATGTTCTTCTTCGTACGGCAAATCAACCAATCCTGACTCTCCCATGCAGGCACAATCGTCGGTCTGTGCATAGATGCCATAGCGTGGTTCAGCGCGCATCTGCTCGAGCACCGCCACGTGGTCCATGTCTGCAATCGCCGGGAACAGGACTTCCTTTGCTTCGGCATGTCCGCCCATACGCCGCAGCGTTCCTTTGGCTTGCACCGCATCAGTGCTCAACTCCGGCAGAATCCACGATGCCGCCGAGGGCAATGTCGCGTGACCAAACAACTCGCGTGCAACATCGAAAAACGGATCAAACGCTTGTGCATGCATCCAACGCTGCTGACTTTTCGCCGTATCCCGCCCCGCCTGATACCGTGCGACAAAGTAATTTGCTTTCAAGAGATCCGGCTCATGGGCCAATAACGCCTGGCTGATTTCGTAGCTCTCTCGTTCATCACCGTTGCGCCAGAGGGTTTCGGCAAGGGCAATCGAAATATCGATTCGGGTCGGGTGCAGTGCTTGCAAACTCCGGAATTCGCTGATTGCCTGCTCAAACATGCTCCCTTTGACAAACAACCGCGCCAAACCAATCCGGCTGAGCTGCAAATACACATCGTGGCGCGATGCCCGACGGTACAAATTCACTAATCGGGTTCGTACATCGACTACTTCGGGCCGCATTTCGATGGCGTGCTCGAGATGGCCCGCTGCGGCAGTCAAATCCCCGCTTCGTTCTGCAATAATGCTTAATCCAATGTATGCATCGATGTTCTCAGGGTCGGTGCGAAGCACATCACGATACAATTCGTCGGCTTCGGTTAGTTCGTTCACCGCCAACAGACTCTCGCAGAGACAAAGCTTGGTCTTGATGATATGTGGGAAAAACTGCAACACGTGGCGCGCAGTGCGCACCACAACCGCATGATTCCCATTCGCAGATGCTTCGTGCAACTGATCATATGCTGTAATGAGACTCATATCGCCCATCATCAGCTCCTTTTCGCCTGTCTACGCGAGAATACGTATGTGTGTAGTAATTGTGGTATGCATCATATCATCGAATCATCAGCAATGCAATACACCCCGCAGTTGTATATCAGGTTCTGCTAGGGAACGGCACGCAATTTCATCATGACTTCCAAAATACGCTGACCATAGGTGGTCCCCGGGAACGCCCATCGACCGTTCAAACCGACAACGTTCGGGGCGACTCCACGCAAATGCCCCGGCAAAGGACGAATGGCCAGAGCACGATCGATCATGGCCTTTTGTTGCGGGGTCGCCTGTTCATCCTTCAGCGCATAGGCAAGGAGTCGACCAATGTGGGCAGGGATTGCATCTTCTTCCCATGTCGCAAAACTCAACCCTTTTTCCCACATGTTGCGTTGCGTGTTGTACACCCATCCCGGTTGACCCGGATCGGTCAACGAACTGCGACCTTCAACACCCAACCCGGCGGGATTGCGTTGCGGCCGGGCAGACCAGTAACTCGTCAGATATCCCGTCTCGTGTGCCATTTGCGCAATTGCGAGGAACCAGTCAACTCCGACACTATTGCCGACCCGCTCATATGCTTCGACGATGTTTTTGACGTCGTCATAGCTGTACCCATTCGCTGCAGCACGTGGTGCAAGCACACGGATAGCTTCACCCACAGTCCCGCTTGGTGCACCCACGATCGGCGCATCGGTCGGTGCAGCCGCTGGCACAAAATCACGGGTTTCGTTCCCTAACAGCCCAAACAACACATCATACGGTGCTGTGTTCTCGGGATGGAGCTCGAAGCGTGCCCGCTCAAACCACTGCACCTGATATTCTTTCCCGTCACTCAGTCGCTCCGTCTGCACCCCAGACAACGGCAAGCCGAACAACGCCAAACTCTCGGCTTCACTGATACCGCTCTGTCCATCTATTTCGAGCCCATATTGGCGCCACACCTGCCAGATGCGTCCGCACACGGCGTGCTGCGTTTGTGTAAATGTCTTGCACTCGGCGCTGGCTGATTTGGGGAAGGCATACCAATCACGCCCCTGCTGGGCTAATCGATCAGCCCCAAGGCGCCCAAGCAACACATCGTATGGCCGCGCATTTTGCGGGTGCAACTCGAGTCGATTACGCTCGAACGGCTGGACCGTCAGCGTCTTGCCTTCAATCCGCATACTGGCCTGCGGTCCAATTGGGTACCCAAAAACACGCAAGCCCCCCTGCGCAGCCCAGTACTCACGGATTCGCCCATCAATACAAAAGCCCGTTTCAACAAAACATTGCGCAGTCGACTCCTCTGCATGGCTGGGGAGTACCCGCCCGCTCAGTACCAGCACCGCAACTGTCAGTATTACTACAAATTGTCGTACCATATTACCTCGCAAAAACTCAGGGTACACAAAACGCCGACCAACAGTCGGCGTTTTGGTGCCCAATCGAGCCAGTGGTCGGGGCGAGAGGATTTGAACCTCCGACCTCATGAACCCCATTCATGTGCGCTACCAGGCTGCGCTACGCCCCGACATCAACACCTCATACATCATACGCTACCGCCACAAGCACTGTCAAATACGCGCGAGCAGGAGTCGCCAAACAGTCCTAAAACGCTTCGATGCCGATTGCAGCTAACTCATCAGCAAAACGTTCGAACTCACGTTGTGTCCGCAGTGTGCCGATATCGGCCAGCAGTGGCTCGCGCTTGGTCCCAGGTAACAAAATCGCCCGCTCGACAAATTGGCGCAAGTACGTTTTGAGTGCTTCGCGATGCGTCGGCGTCGGCATCTCGCCATGGTAATACGCTTCCATCGCATCGGCCAGCACTCCCGTCTGCTCGGTCATCCAATAATGCGGCGCCACTGCTACTTTAAACGGATACGGATACAGTGGGTCACGGATAAATTCGAGCGTGCCGATCTGCTCGCGCTCCGGAGCTGCGTCGTTGGTCATCACTGCCACCTTATCGTTGGGATTCTTGTTCCATTGTACTTGCACGGGCCGCGAAGTGCCCGATACTCCTCGCGTAATCCGTACACTGTAAAAACAAAATATGCATAGTCCAAACACCGATACGGTTTATTGTTGATGCTTTTTTCTTCTTTCAGGGTGTCAAGAATGGCGCTACGCACATGCAGCGTTATTCCTATTCTACAGGGTTGCGCTACGCACACCCAAATGGACGATCGGAAGCGCATTCACGGGAAACACTGCGTACCATCAATTTCTTTTGAAATCACAATAAATACGACAGTTGCGTCTGCTATTCATTTACAGTATAGTACTTTCGATTGGACGTGCGTTACTATTTGCCGACCAATACTTGGTACGCATCCTGCGAGGAGTATCGTCTCTCAGGTGCATCCTATCACTGTCCTCGATACGAATACGTCATTTAAAGTATGTTGACACGGAGCACACAAACAATGAGCATGTCCACGCATTCCCCGAGCCTAGGCACAATCACCATGCGTATTGATCCGCATGTCTGTTATGCCCTCAACGACGGTGCAGATCAAATCGAACTCTTGCGGGCAACCAGCAACGCCGCGCTCGACATGATCGCACTGACCGGTATCGGGAGTATCAAAAGCTTCGATGCGATTCAACGTGATTACGACAAGCTCATCTTGCTCGAAAAAGCCGGTATTTTGTCTGCCTCAGATGGCGTCCGCCTCACCCTGCACCGCGAACTACGCACGCGTTCAACGATTTTGCCCGGGTTCACTGCAACCAGTGGCGATGGCTTGATAATCACTGCATTGTTCCCTGCCGAAACAACGACCATCAGCATCGAAACAATTTTGCAACACCTCGCCATTGGCGGCACCGACGGCACCACCAAAACAACTGCAGGGGTCATTTGTGCCCTCATCAACGCCGCCAATGGTATTGCCGTTGCTCATCCGACATCGGCTGCTGACGTGATGCTTGTCAAAGCGCTCATCAGCGCCGGGCAATTACACGCAATCGACCGTGCCATCGACGGCATCGACAACATCTGCGTGTTGGGCGGCTCAGGTGCAACCGACATCGAATCTATCGGCGCAGCTTTCTCCGAAGTCACCCTCAGCGCACCCACCTTCGACGCACTGCGAGAGCTCGTTTTGGCTCATAACCACACAGCAATTCGCTTCATTAGTACCCCCGTACGACGATGGGCACTCCATCAGCTCTTGCAAGCAACGACCGATGCGCACATCATCCAAATGAGCGAGGCCAAACCCGCTGACACCGCATCCCACATCGCTGCACTTGCCAATATCGGCGGTGGTGTGCTTTTGGTCGGTTGCGAAAACGGCGTCGTCTCGGGCGTCAAATCCAAAGACAAAGCACTTTCGGCGATTCTCAAGGCAGCCGAATCAATCACACCAATCCCAGACCTGACTACCGAGGCAGTCACTTATGACCAAGCGACGATCATCCGCGTCGAAGTACGCGGCGACATCCCGCCGTACATCACCGCCGATGGGCGGGTGCTGGTGCGCCGCGATCTGCAGTCGAGCGTCGCCACCCCTGCAGAACTCCGCATGCTTTGTCAACCAACCCGTAACGATGGGGCCGATCTCGATCTTCCGCGGAGCGGCGTGTCTATCGTATCGACCCAGCGACGTGGCGGCATCTGGCACTACGAGGTGCGCGATCTGCGTACCACGGCGGGCGTTACTCGCGACCGCGCCCAAGGGTTGTGGGATTATGCCATCGAACGCCACGAGACCCTGCGTGATGGTTCTGCCAATCTCGAAGAAATCAAGTGGCATGGCCAAATTGGTCTCTGGCGCGCCTACATTCAAGGCGGGCGCCCCAAATACGACTTGGTCCATCGTGACAGCATGGGCGTCATAGACCACATCTTTTACGGCGTTTCGGACTGGGGATTGGGGACCCAGTGGCAACACCTCATTCAGACCTTTGCGCCGCAACTGGCAGTCGATACCGTCACCTTCGACGAAGACACCGGCTCGACTGCTCCAGTGACCACGACCACACCGGTCGCCACCCACTCGACACCGCCGATTACGATTCCGGCTGCACATTTCCCTGCCTTCCAAGGCGAACGCCGTCCGCGTTGGCGCGGTCGCGGTGCGATCACACGAATCTGGCGAGACGAGGCACAAACGCCGTTCTTTGATCTGCTCCTCAAAACAAAGGCCGACGGCACAGAAGACGGCTCAGAAATCCAAGAATACCACGGCGTCAGCCGCGACCAACTCAACCAAGCGTGGCTCGATCTCATCAACGTCAGCAAACCACGAACAGGTATCGAAGTCGTCGAAACGGTCCAGGACGACCAAGGCGACAAGCGCTTCATCTTCCGCAATCTGCGCAACGAAGAAGTCAGCCCACACCCCTGGCGTATGAACGACATCGAAGAAGGCAGCATCCGCCAATACGCCGCCCGGATGCACCTCGCCGATCAAACCTTCGACGAAGAAAGCATCCGCTGGTGGGGCAATATCGGCTACATGCGCCCGATGCGGCGCCAAGTCGACCTCGTCTATCGTGACGAAAACGGCGTCGATCACATCTTCTACGCTGCCCGCCGTGACGAACTCATCGGTGAATGGCACGACCTCCTCGCCGAATACGACGACATCGTCGAATAAGCACCGACGCAGCGGTCCCACACAAAAACACCCCGCGTTCCTACCGGAACGCGGGGTGCACTGTATCACGATTAGAACGGCAAGATATCGTCGTCCTCAGGTGTCGCAGATGCCGGGGGTAACGGCTTGCGCTCGGCCCGTGCGGGCGGGATGTTCTGCCGTGGTGCTGCAGGCGGTGGGGAGAATTCGCCGTCATCGAATTCGTCACTGATTGCGGTGGGCACATTGCGCGCCGGAGGTGCGGATTGCCGTGGCTGTGCCGGTCCTGCTGGCGCACGCCGTTGCGTGCTTTCGCCACGCTCCGAACTCCCTGCGTCGTAGGCATCGGCACCACCCTGGGATTCGGCACGCGAGCTGAGGATAATCATGTCGGCTGCAACGAGCTCAACAGATGTCCGTGGCTGACCATCACGGTCTTGGTATTTGCGTGTCTGCAATCGACCTTCGACATACACCCGTGTGCCCTTAGTCAGGTACTGATTGCATATCTCGCCCAGTTTGTCCCACGCAACCACGCGGAACCACTCGGTGTCGTCATGACTCGTGCCGTCGTTTGATTTCCACGTGCGACCGCTCGCAACATTAAACGTCGTTACCGCGCTGCCTTGTGGGGTATACCGCATCTCGGGGTCTGCCCCGAGCCGTCCCGTAATCATGACTTTGTTCAAATCTTTGGCCATGGGGGCGCTCCTCTCGTGTTTGTAGTACGACTCGTGTTTGGTGATGCGCACATCACTGGCAAGAATTGTAGCATGTTTGTTCTAGTTGTCAATGGTTATGTGTCTGGGTATCTTGCAGGGGCAACATCAAATCACGTCGTGGATCCATCCACACATCACCATGCTGCTGTGTCGCGACGAGGTACGTCGTATCGTGCTCAGCCACCGCGACGATGACGCCATCCCCGTACGGGATACACGTCACCGCATCACCTAACACATACACATGCTCCGGGCGTTCGCCGCGGACCCAGTCCATGCACTGCGTTACCAGCCGACCAATCTGTACCCACAAGGGCCGTACAGGGGTGCTCTGCATAGGCTCGGTGGTGCCCACCGATCTACCAGCGTCTACTGGGGTATCGAGCAATACTGCCATCAGTGACTGTGCATCGGTATCGTGTGCAACGGCAGCAACGACAGGTACCGCTGTATCAGTCGCACTCGTTACTGCTGCATCGGCAAAATCGTCGCTGACCTGCAAGATCGACGCAGGCCGAATTCCATCGTCCACGGGGAGCGCTGGTATGGTACCGGGTGCCGGGGCTTCTTCCATCGGAGTCGTTGGACAAACCGCATGCGGGAGCCATTTTGCATCGACACGCACAAACGCAGACAATGGTTCATCCACCTCGCGTGAAGCGACCACTGATTGGGCAGCCGCCATAATTGCAGGAAGGTATGGCCACACAGTCCGCAGAATCCCTATGCCGCCCGGTTGTGCCTCTACCAGAAAGAGTCGGCCGCTCCGTGCGTCATAACAGGGGACCAGTGCAACCAGTGCATCTGCAACATAGTGCTGTAGCGCGGCAATGAATGTCCACCCTAGTAGAGGGATATCAGCGTCGGGCACCTTACCTATTTCCCACCATATTGCAGGTGCATACCACGTGCATGCAAAGGAATCTGGGTATGCGGTGTCATGCCACTCGCCCGCGTGCCATTCGCGCATCCCCAGCAATGCATCATCGACGGCAACGCGGTGCAACCCTGCCTGTGTATCGGCATTCATCGGCTCGGTGATGGTGACAAGCGTCGTGCGGATGGGTATCGTCAACCGATCCGCATGGTCAACGGCAATGGTCACACTTCCCGCATCGATATCGCGTGCCGTCACCACCATGCCACCCAACCACGGCGGGATTGCCATGCGCGGCGCTAACCACCGTTCATACAAGGTCGCTGACGCACGTGTCGACAGCGATTCGCCCGCAAAGTGTAACGTCGCAGGGAACCCGACTGCATCGAAGAGGTCGAATTCTGCATGGGGATCTTCGTTCCCTGCAGGCACTGTGACGTTGTTGGCCAAGGCCCGCACAAACCCCTGCTCGTGCATGCGGGCAACCAATGTGTGGACCGCCCATTGCTGCACTTCACGCTCCAACAGCGGGATCTCTGCAGCAGCGGCGAGGACATGTACCGTGTCGACGTATGTATTTGTGGTATCACATATCCACAACGGTACGTCTGCACGGCCGATGCGTGATAGGAACTGGTCCGCAATCGTGTGCGCATGCACGCAGATGACCGCCAGCGCCCCGCCTTGCAGGGCTTCCTCGCGAGCCCACCCATCCAAGGGGATCCCCGCATACACAATGACGTCGGCAGATACGGCATGTGCACCGTGTGTTACCCCGTCTTTGGTGTGCTCCCAAATTTGTGGAGCGCAGATGTCGGGGATTACCACATGCACGCGGTAGCCCGCTTGACACAGCGCAAGCGCCAATCCCACAGCGTCTGCAAAACACGATGATCCCGCATGTACATCGACAGCAAGGACGGGAGGCGTTGGGACATCATCGACAGGCACGATACGGTACGCATCGTGGCACAACCCCTTCATGGCGACATCGATATTGGCTGCCGGGGTCGCAGTGAACAGACACGCCGGTCTCGCAATCGCGTGATAGCGTCGAATCCGTTCGATACGCAACAGGACCCAGCGGGCATGTTGATAGGCAATCCCGCTGAGCAGCTGAATATCGAGAAAAACCATTGACTGCAAGGAGTGCCAAAACGGCTTCCACGCCGTGTCATGTTCGCGCAATAGCTCGCGATGCAGGCGTTGAAAGGTCGTGATGACGACATGTGCTTCGGTGTCGGCTCCATCATCATGGTTCACCAGCGTTATCTGCGGTACCAATGTTGCCGGCAAATCGGCAACACAGGCGCTGAGCGACCGATAGGCGGTCAATCCTGCTGCAGTATCAGCGACGACAATCAAGATCTTGCCGGCTGGATTACTGAGTAGTTGCTGCAATACACAAAACCACGCGGCATCGGTGCGCGCCGCGTGCCACCCCATCAGGACCGGCACTTCATTGCGCGTGAGCGCTGCCAACGCGCGCACGAGATGTGGGCGATAGACCGCATTGCGTTGCGTCAGCCAGAGATGCGCAAGCGCTGCGTCGACGACGACATGCGCGCTTTCGAGCCCCGCACGCCCGGCTAAGGACTGTTCGGTGCATACGACGAACGCAGGGTTTTGGGCACTGTATTGATTGATAATGGCCCGGATTGATTCACGCATCGGTGCCTCGTTGTGTGTATTACGACACACTATAGCAGGTTCGTCGTGTCACGTATAGACCGTCGCGCCGCGTGCTCTGCAGGGGTCATCACACAACATGCGAACTCTCCCAAATTCGATTTGCATTGTCTATCTGCGCGTGGTATTATTGTTTTCGTTGCTGAGGTCACTGAAGCAACAGTCTGGTTCAGATGTGGCCCCATCGTCTAGCGGCCTTGGACGTCACCCTCTCAAGGTGAAGATCGTGGGTTCGAATCCCACTGGGGTCACCACTCAAACCAGCACCCACATGGGGATGTGGTGTAGAGGCCTAACATGCGACCCTGTCAAGGTCGAGACCGCGGGTTCGAATCCCGTCATCCCCGCCACAGAACCACCGATGTGCATACATCGGTGGTTTTCTATTCTGTGTTTACGCTATCCTCTCCCCACCATTGCAGCATAGTGTCGGCCCCGAGAACCGCAGTATTTGTCGCTTTGCCGACCCATCCCCGGCACGCAACCGGCAGCCCCAGCGGACTGATGACGCCTGTGTGTTCAGCCATAGCGGGCGCTGGGGCTGCCCCGCGGTACTCCCCCGTCGGGCAGGCGCGGACCCTTTTTCTGCCATCATGCCTGATCTCGTACGCACGGTGATTCGCAGGCGGATGCAGTCATGATTACTCGTGCAGCGGTTGAATCGTCGGGGGAACGTGGAAGAACATGCACGATCAGCTTGGGATTACCACCGTTGTCAGCGCGTTGTAATGGTCAGCAGCGTGACCCAAATCTCTTTTGACACACAGCCCCGCACGCGCTACAATACGCAGACGGAGAAAATCCGCTGTCACGTGTTGACCAAACGGAGTCACGATGTTCGAAAGCCTATCCGATCGTTTACAGGCAGTCTTCAAAAAGCTGGGCGGCAAAGGTCGCTTGAGCGAAGAGGACGTGCGTGAAGCGATGAAGCAAGTGCGGCTTGCACTGCTCGAGGCCGACGTCAACCTCCAAGTCGTGCGCGAGTTTGTGGCCAAGGTGAGTGAGCGGGCAGTGGGCGAGGAAGTCTCGCGCTCGTTGACACCATCACAGCAGGTCATCAAGATTGTCCGCGACGAACTGATTAGTCTGCTCGGCGAAGCCGAGGTCCCACTCGCCGATGCGACATTGCCACCGACGGTGATTATGTTGGTCGGTCTGCAGGGCGCCGGCAAAACCACACACGCCGCCAAATTAGCGTTGCATCTCCGCAAAAAGGGCAAGCGCCCGTTGTTGGTAGCTGCAGACGTTTATCGGCCGGCAGCTATCGCGCAGCTCGAGTCGTTGGGCAAGCAGGTCAATATCCCCGTTTACAGCGAGGGGACGACCGCCAAGCCACCCGAGATTGTGGCCCGTGCACTGGCGCATGCCCGTGCCGAACATTGTAACTACGTCATCATCGACACCGCTGGCCGACTGCAAGTCGACGAAGTGTTGATGACCGAGTTAGCAGATATTGTCACCGTCGCCCAACCACACGAGCGGTTGTTGGTCGTCGACGCCATGATCGGCCAAGAAGCCGTCCGTGTCGCCGAAGAATTCAACAAGCGGGTCGCATTGAGCGGCATTATCTTCACCAAAATCGACGGCGATGCGCGTGGCGGTGCTGCACTTTCAGTGCGGTCGGTCACCGGCGTACCGATTAAGTTTTTGGGGACCGGTGAGAAAATCGAAGTGGGCACGCTCGAAGTGTTCCATCCCGAGCGCTTGGTTTCACGGATTTTGGGCATGGGCGATGTGTTGTCGTTGATCGAGCGGGCAGAATCGTCCATCGACAAAGACGAAGCAGCGCGCATGCAAAAGAAGCTCTCCAAGGGCTCATTCGACCTCGAAGATTTCCTCGCTTCGATGCGTCAAATGCAAAAGCTCGGGCCACTCAACCAGATCCTGGGCATGTTGCCAGGGATGGGGAGCATGGCCAAAGGGGCAGAGCTGGTCAACGAGAAGGAGCTCCGTCGAGTCGAGGCGATTATCTTGTCGATGACGCCCAAAGAACGACGCAATCCTGATATTATCAAGGGTAGTCGCAGAGAACGAGTTGCACGGGGGAGTGGCACGTCTGCCGCGCAGGTGGCAAGCTTGCTCAAAAACTTCCAACAGATGCAACGGATGATGAAGCAATTCAGCGGCAGCTCAAAAGGCGGGCGTATGCCCGACCCCCGCGAGATGATGCGTCGGATGCGCTAACACCACACTAAAGATTCGTGTAGGAGGCAATCGTACCATGGTCACTATTCGTCTACGCCGCACCGGCAAAAAGAAGCAGCCAAGCTATCGTTTGGTCGTTGCTGACTCTCGTTCACCACGCGATGGCAAGTTCATCGAAATCGTGGGTCATTACAACCCCGTCCGCGAGCCACAAGAACTCGAAGTCAAGGCAGATCGTATCCGTCATTGGATGAGCGTCGGCGCACAGCCGTCCGAGACCGTAGTCCGCTTGTTGAAGCGGGTCAACGTCCTCGACGCAGCCGGCAAGCCCACCCCAGTCGCGAGCTAAACGACCATGCGTACGTTGCTTGAATACATGGTGCACAACCTGGTTGAACACCCTGAAGCCGTGCAGATTCGTGAACGAGTCACCCCATATGCTGTGACGTACCGACTGAGTGTCGGCCCCAACGAGGCCGGCAAAATCATTGGTCGCAACGGCAGGGTGGCCAAATCCATTCGCGACATCATGGCCGTGGCAGCAGCCCGCCAAGGCAAGCGCGTTCACATCGACATTGAGTAATTCGGACAACGTGGATCATGCGACACACACGGTGGCACCGGCCAATTGGTCGGTGTCCACTTTGATTTTCTCACTACACTGAGGATACAAGGGAACGGTATGACTGAATCTACACCCCCGCAACCCCAAGAGTTACTGCTCGTCGGGACCATCGTGAATGTGGTCGGACTGCGTGGCGACGTGCGCATCCACCTCGTCTCGACCCAACCCACACACCTCGCCGCGAGCAAACCCATGCTCTACAGTGCCGATGGCAAGCGCTCGTTTCGCCTGCGCAAACTGATGCATTACAAAAACGATCTCTATACCGCGCAATTGGGTGGTATCGCGACGCGCGAACTCGCCGACGCCCTGCGCACGACCGAGCTCTACATCAAAATCACCGACGTCGCACCGCTCGACGCCGATGAATACTTTTTGCATGATTTGCCCGGCATGTCGGTCCAAACGGTCGAAGGGGTCGTTATTGGCAACGTCAGCGATGTTATCTCTACCGGGGCCAGCGACATCATCGTGGTCGCCCGCGAGGGGCTGTCTGATGTCCTCATCCCTCTCGTCAAGGCCTTCGTCCAATCGTATGACGCAGCTGCGCGCACGATCGTCATTACGCCCATCCCCGGGATGATTACCGAAGAATAACCTCAGAGGAAGCGCGCGCGCCAGTTATCTCGTTCACTGCGCAATGTCGGCGTGCGCCAGACACGGATGAATCCCGCCGGGTAGCCGATCATTTTGGCGATGTCCCCGACGATGCGGACAACCGGTACCAACACTGCCGTGAGCAACGATTGGGCGAACCGATGGCCTTCGTGATGTCGGCGGATGACACGCAACCACGGTGCCCGACAATACCCCATAACTCCCACTGCAACCAACAGCCATGCCCAACCACCGATGAGTGCGAGACACGCACCTGCTCCGTAGACGCCGTACCGCAACGCGTGCCGGCGCGGCCATAAACCGGCAACCGCATCCCCACGCGCGTACAAGTAGTACTGGCGAAACAACTGCCGCAACGAAGAACGCGGCCGAAAGTGAACCAGTGCATTCCCGGCAAACGCGAACCGTGCGCCGGTTTTTTGCATGGCTTGGTCATACAACAAATCTTCGCAGTGACTGGCCCACTCCGGGTACCCTTCCACAGCATCCCAAACAGATTTGCGGAACGCAACTGATTGTCCAAACGGCAGAAACGTCGCTGCGTCGACTTCGTGGACATCGGGGTAGTTGGTACACGCAATCGCGTGCTCCATCACACTGCGTGGCAATGGATGAAAAAACCCTGCCACCACATCAGCACGTTCTTCGCGGATAGCCTCGGTAATATGCGCCAGCCAGTGGCGGTCGAGGACGAGTCCCGCATCCGTACACGCAATGACATCACCTGTGGAGTGATAGACCGCGTTGTTTCGCCCTGAAGGAATGTTATGTCCGCCTACGACAAGCCGAACGGGATATCCCATATCATGGTAGTGCTGCACAATTGCTGCCGTACCGTCGGTGCTGTTGTTGTCGTTGATAACAATTTCATCGGGGCGCAGACTCTGGCCAAGCATCGAATCAATCAGTTGGGCGATGTTGTCTTCTTCATTTTTTGCGGTGCAAACCAGCGATATACGCATATGCGTTCCATCGTTCAAATACACAAAAGATACCACTCATTGTAGTACAATACCGTTATATCGCAACAAACGAGGATGTTCATGCATCGATCCATCGCCATTACGCTCCTCATGAGCCTCTCACTGCTTATCACCGGCTGTGCGTCTGCGACGAGCGACACACCTACTACGCCGAACACGGCAACTATGAGCACCGATGTCAGTACGCCAACAACGGTTGCAATGAGTATCAGCACCAGTACCCCGACAGTCCCTCCGCCGACCACCGTCGCATCAGCCGCTCCAGAGAGCGTCCCAATGAGTGTCGATGCAGACGGGTACCACGTGATCGGCGACCCTGCAGCCCCGGTTGTCATGACCGATTATTCGGACTACTTCTGAGGGAGTTGTGCCTTCCACGTGTTGGAAGTCGAACCGCAACTCATCACACAATATGTCACCACCGGGCAGATGCGGATTGTCGTCCGTCCACTGCTCCAGTCCGGCCCCGATGCATTACTGGCTGCCCACGCTGCCGAATGTGCGCACGAACAAAACTCCTTTATCGCAATGCGCAGCGCCATTTACGATGTCCAGGGTACGCTCTACATGGCCGATGATTTACAAGCCGCCTTGGCAGATGTCGCCCAATCGCTTGCGCTGGATCGCACTGCGTTCAGCGAATGCATGGCATCAGAACGCTACAATCAAGCGTTGTATCAGGGGTACACCCGGGCGACAAGCAGTGGGATTGTGGCACGCCCAGTCTTCGAACTCAATGGCCAACGCTTGATTGGTTCTCAGTCACTCGAGACCTTTACGCGCGTCATTGATGCACTGCTCGCACCTGCACCATAACCTCCTCATTCAATGTGAGGGGTTTTCTCAGAGAGATGTCAGTGCGTGCGTGGTAGGATGCTTCCATGAGGTTTTCTATGCAGCGTCGTCAACTCATTATCCCGTTCTGCATCTGCATCATCACCATTTTCCTTATTTCGAAAATGGTCACTGCCCATGCCGAGGACAGCACCGACGAGACCGGGTACCCCACCCCGACCGACGTCATCGATGTGTTCGAGACACCACTCCCCACAATGACCGAGTACGCGTATGACGAAAGCGACCCTCCCACCGACCCTACCGAAACGCCGACTCCGACGGCAACCACACAACCGATAGATATCGAGCCGACCGCCACGACCGTCGTTGTCGAGAGCAAACCTGCCACCACCGATTTTGTTGATGTCGAAAAACCCGTCACCGAAATGCCGTTGTCGGTCACCAATGATGCATCGACCCAAGACGCAGGATCGACGTTGGACAACACTCCCACCCCGCTAGCACCCTTGAGCATACGGAGCAACCCTGGGAGCACTGTACGGAGCTGTGCGCCCCATACCACCGAAGTGTTCGAAGGAGTAACCACACCCAACACCATGCTCGAAGTACGCTTCGATTTGCGTATCGTGGGCGGGGGCATGAGTACCCCGAGCGGACGCTACCTGCTTTCGGTCTACATGGGCGATGAAGCCAGCGGCAGTCACACTATTTCTATCGTCAAACGCTACACGGGACGCTTACTCCAGAAGGAATTGTGTGAAATCCCCTAGCGAGTCACCAGCAGCACAATGGCACACCGTTCTGCGTGCAATCGCAACCCATGATTTTGGGGTGGTGCAGTCGGACCTGCCGATGATTCACGCCGCTGACGGCCGCACGTTGCGCATCAACGAACCACCGACGGGGGTTGTCCCACGCCAAGCAGCGGTGCTTATTTTGGCGACACCGTCCACAGACGCAATCGAATTTGTCGTCACACGCCGCTCCGGAGCTCTCCGCCAGCACAGTGGCGAGATCGCATTCCCTGGCGGACGCGTCGATGATACGGACGAATCGGTCTATGCTTGCGCGCTCCGTGAGGCACACGAAGAAATCGGCGTCCCGGCATCATCCATTCAAGTCTTGGGAGCATTGCACGCAGTGTATGTCCCCAGAAGTAACCACATGGTCACACCCGTGGTTGCTTGGCTTGCACAGACCCCAACCTACCAGAGCAATCCAGCCGAGGTCGCAGAGGTATTTCATCTGCCCATCCACGCAGTCCTGGGCAATGACACACTTCAGATCGAAGAACGACTGGTCCAAGGCGAGACAATCCGCGTCCCGTATTTCCCCTTTCGCGAACACCGCATCTGGGGCGCTACGGCAATCATGTTATGTGATTTGGCCGCACGCATCGAACGGTATCGCACACATCGCAGCAGCGGACACAAGGAGTCAGAATGACGACGAAACGCACCATCGGCATCTTTGGGGCACTGCTCGGGGCACTTGGTGTCGCAGCGTTTGCCACGCTCCGCAAATCCTTGCCACAGACGCGTGGCACGCTCGCAATCGACGGTGTGTTGCAGCCGGTCGAGATTCTGCGCGATCGTTGGGGGGTTCCGCATATCTATGCAAAAAACACACACGATTTGTTTATGGCACAAGGTTTTGTCCACGCCCAAGACCGACTCTGGCAAATGGAGTCACAGCGGCGCCTCGGACACGGCACTCTGTCAGAGCTGATCGGCAATCGCGCGCTCGACACGGATCGCTACATGCGCATCCTTGGCCTCGGTCGTTCTGCGCACGCAGACGCTGCAACGCTGAGCGGCGATTCGTTGGCACATGTGAGTGCCTATGTCGCCGGCATCAACGCCTTTCTCGCTACCCACAAAAACAAGCTCCCACCAGAGTTTTTGTTGCTTCGCCATACCCCTGCCCCATGGACGGTCGCAGACGTCATCGTCTGGGGCAAAATCATGGCACTCAGCCTGTCGGGGAACTGGTCACAAGAAATCCTGCGGAGTCGCCTCATCGCCACCATCGGCAAGAAAAGAACCGCTGATCTCGAGGCCAAGTTCCACCCTGATCTGCCACTGGTTGTTCCAGCGGGTACCCAGTACCACGCCGATCTGGGTGCGTCTGCACTCGGCCTCGCCGGATCAGCAACTGCTTTCGTAAAAGACAACGATGTGAATGGCAGCAACAACTGGGTAGTCAGTGGCACACGCTCCGTCAGCGGCAAACCGCTCCTTGCCAACGACCCGCATCTCAATCTTGCACTTCCTTCTATCTGGTACGAGTCACATCTATACGCACCGGATTATCACGTGGCAGGTGCGAGTTTTGCCGGTTGTCCAGGCATCGTCATTGGCCACAATGATCGTATCGCGTGGGGGGTAACCAACGGCATGATCGATACCCAAGATCTCTACTTCGAGCGATTCGATCCCGCCGATCCTGCAGGGTTACGCTATGACGTCGATGGCGAATGGCATCAGGCCGAGCTCCGCTACGAAACCATCAAAATCAAAGGTGCAGCACCACACATCGAAGCGGTCCGGAGCACCCGCCATGGACCAATCATCACACCACTTGTCGACGGCAAAACCAATGACACCCTGTCATTGCGATGGACAGCCCTCGATACGAGCACGCTCCTCGATGCAATATTTGCACTGAATCGTGCGACCGACTGGACAACATTCCGGGCGGCATTGCAATCATGGGATGTCCCGCCACAAAATTTCGTCTATGCAGATGTCGACGGCCACATCGGCTACCAACTCGCCGGCAACGTGCCTGTGCGTGGCAAAGGTGACGGACGCATCCCAGCCCCTGGCTGGGATCGTGCGTATGATTGGACCGGGTTCGTGCCCTTCAACGAACTCCCTGCGAAGTACGACCCAGCCGAAGGGTTCATTGCGACTGCCAACAATCAGCTCGTACCCGACGGCGCGGTACCACCAATCGCCGGCGAATGGCTCAACGGCTGGCGCGCAGCGCGCATCAGCCAGATGATCCGTCAGCACCCGTTACACGACGCGGCGTCCTTCGCTGCGATCCACGCCGATCGGACCAGTCTGCCGGGTCTGGCCTTGGTAGCATTGGCAGGGCGCCTCCCAGACGGCGATGCCGTCGCAAATCAGGCCAGAGCACTGTTGGCGGCGTGGGACGGGGTCCTCGACGTGTCGAGCTGTGCGGCAACGATTGCGGTCCAGTTGCTCGATGACCTGCAGCGCGAAGTCTTTGCCGCGGCCACTGCGGTCGTCGACCAACGGATTGGGATTGGTGCATTTGCAAGTCGGCCTGGCCGCGAATACATGGGTCGTGCGCTCCCATTTATCCTCCAAGCACTCGC
>CAIZHO010000387.1 GCA_903932805.1 uncultured Roseiflexaceae bacterium
GGGAAGACAACCATCGAGGCCACACTCGTCACAATCCCCATATATGCGAGATCCGCAAACGACATCTGCAATGACTCGATGCCGTACGCATTAAAAAACGGACCAGCGACACCCACCACAAACGCCCAGATAGTCCCCGATACAATCAGTGACCGATACTTTTCATCAGCTAATGGTGACAAGAACATTTCGCGCAAGGGGACACGGGGACGACGCTCCATCGGCGGTTCGGCCTGGAGGCGTAACAACACGATGCCGACAACCGCAAAAACGAGTCCAAAGCCGAGGGTCACCGCATAGGCAGTACCTTCGCTGGCGGTGCGCTTGAAGTAGTCGAGCGCATATCCTGAGCCGAGTCCGGCCACCATCGACGCAAAACTCGCAACGGTGTTGCGAATCCCGAAGTACCTGCCACGGCGTTCCGCAGGAACAAGATCAGTCATCCAACTCGACCACGTGTTCACCGCTATACCAAACAGCGCTGCGGCGATGACCTGTAACACAACAAAAATAGTCAGGCTCACGGTGCTCGAGAGCTGCCACAGGGGAAGGAGCGCGATCGGAATCCACACGAATCGGCTGAGTGACTCGCTCCAAACAGACAACAAGCGACGATTGCCGATTTTTTCTTCGAGATATGCACCAACGAGTTGCATCAACTGTGTAATGAACGGGAGCGCACCCAAGATTCCCAAAACGAAAGGACCCGCCCCGAGATAGAGGGCAAGTCCCGTCACCAAGCCATTGGCGATAATACTTATAAAAATGCTTGCAAAAGCACCCTCATAGATCGAAAGTCGTAGTGCACCCTCACGGGCAGCAGGAGTCAGAGGGGTAGGTTGCATAATGGTCCATGATACGGTGCGATCTACCTGCAGAGTACCATAAATCAGACCTGCCCCGTCGCCTATGTGCGTGCTGCGGCATGGGCCAGTTTGACGAACAGCTCTCGTTCACCATCAGTCAAAACGGTTGGCAGGACAACCTCGAGTGAAAGGTACAAATCACCACGTTGGGTCGCGTTGCTGCGCAACGGCATTCCTTGATTGGGAATTCGATGCGTCGTGCCGTTTTGCGACAACGGTGGAATTTTGAGAGTCAGTGACTTCCCGCCCATAACCGGTATCTTGACTTCGCCACCGAGGATCATTTCGTATAAATCGACGGGTACTTTGGCAGATAAATCATTGCCGTTCCGCTCATACCGAACATGGGCTGTAATACCAACCACTATGATCAGATCACCGCGTCGGCCTCCGTTAAACCCCGGTGCCCCTTCAGCGGGGATGCGTATCCGCCCGCCAGCTTCTATTCCAGGTGGGATTTTGACCGTTATTGAGCGTGGTTGGCCGCTCGGTGCATGAAATTGAAAACGCCGTTCAGAACCAGTGAATGCTTCTTCGAGCGTGATTTCGACTTTTTGCTCGACGTCTTGGCCTTGTGACGAACGACCACGTGGATCTGTTCCGCCGAATATTGATTCGAAAATGTCGCTGAAGTCACCACCCTGGAATCCACCAAATGGACTCCCTCCGGGGCCAGGCTGCCCGCCGGGGAATGGACTCCCGCCCGGTTGCGTCGGCCCTGCAGCACCGAACCGGTCGTACTGTGCACGTTTATTCTTGTCAGACAAAACGGTGTTCGCTTCACTTATTTCTTTAAACCGTGCTTCTGCCTGCGGGTTATTGGGGTTGACATCGGGATGGAATTTGCGCGCCAATGCCCGATACGCTTTGCGTATTTCTTCTTCGGATGCGTCTCGTGGTACGCCCAAAACGTCGTAATAATTCCGTTGCGCCATAAGCGCCTCCATACCAGTGGAATGCCACAGTGCGTGATATCTATAGCGTACGAGGTCACATCCATCGCGTCAAGTGATTCGCATTAGAAAAATGTATACATTATCAACCACACAGCAACGATGGCTATCCGATGCGGGAATGGTACATGTATACTAGCGCTATATTGCCACAGAAGGAGAAACCATGCATTCACCCTTGCGGATACTCATCATCGGTGCGCACCCTGACGATTGCGAATTCACTGCAGGTGGAACTGCTGCATTATGGATTGCACGCGGAGATACCGTTTGTTTTGTGTCGGTAACGAACGGCGATGCGGGGCATCACGAACTCGGTGGCGGAATATTAGCGCAGGTCCGTCGCAGAGAAGCAGACGCGGTAACACACCATGCAGGTGTGCAATACATCATCCTCGATAACCACGATGGTACACTCATCCCCACCCTCGAACTGCGCCATCAACTGATTGATCTGATTCGCACATTCTCGCCCGATTTGATTCTCTCACCACGTCCGAATGATTATCATCCCGACCATCGCTATACCGCACAGGTCATCCAAGACGCTGCGTATATGGTGATGGTCCCGAATGTCCGTGCTGCCACCCCGCGCTTACACACCAATCCGGTTATCGCATACGTAAGCGACACCTTTAAAAAACCATTCCCCTTTGCACCGGACGTTGTGGTATCGATCGACACCACCATCACCCAGAAGATTGCCATGCTCGATTGTCACGCATCACAGATGTATGAGTGGTTGCCATGGATTGGTGGCTACCTCGATGAGGTCCCGACAAATCCAAACAACCGTCTCGGTTGGCTCACCAATCGTCTCGATGCGCGCATGCGGCACGACGCAAACACCTACCGCGCTCTGCTGCACAAACGCTATGGGTACGACCGTGGGAATGCCGTTCAGTATGCAGAAGCGTTTGAAGGGTGTGAATACGGAGCACCGCTCGATGCTGCTGCAATCGAGCGGTTATTCCCTTTCTAATGGACCGTTTTTTGGTGGTTTTAGGCTATTTCGGTCCACTCTGAGGTGAGCTGTGTTTCGCCTTGCGCAATGCGGTGTGCGAGGCGTACTGCGCCTACTGTTGGGTCCGGCACAACGGTGAGTTGGACTGTATGTGCGTCATCAGTCAGGCAGTCCACGAGGCGCTGTTGCAGGATTGTACTCTGGACAATCATCGACCCTGCTACCGCGAGGGGCAGCGGTGATGGTATCTGCAGCGTGTCGCCGACGGCACGCACCATTTTAGCGAGTTCTGCGGCCGCACGCAGCACAATGGTCTGCGACACCACATCGCCTTCGTTTGCCAACGCAACCACAATCGGCCCGACATCAGACATCTGTGCGCGCGGATCTGCGGCACCGTAAAGGGAGGTAATCAGGTCTGCAGGTTGGCTTAATTGCCAATGATTTAGGAGTGCAGGCAGAATAGCAGTATGCGGACCACGCCCATCTGCACTATGCGACGCAGCGCGCAACGCCATGACGGCAATGTCGTACCCACTTCCTTCATCGCCGATGAGGTAGCCCCACCCACCGGCTCGACTACTACGACCCAAATCATCACGTCCGACGGCAATGGACCCCGTGCCGCATATCAATCCGACCCCGACACCATCGGGTGTCCCTGCCGAGATGACTAACCAGCCATCATTGGCAATCAAGAGTTGCTGCGTTATCTTGCGCTCACCGACCCAGTGTCGCACCATCAATTCGTCTTCGACACGGCTTACCCCGGCAATACCCATGCAGGCAGCGACGACGGATCGCCGCTCAATCCCGGCGTGCGCAAATGCTTGGGCGATAGCGACATCAAGTTCGCTCAACGCCGCGTGCGGGGCATGCGCATGGAAATTACTGCCACGGCTCCGTCCCTGCGCCAGTGCTGTGCCTGTACGAGCATCAGCCAAAATGGCAATCGTTTTGGTTGCACCGCCGTCGACGCCGAGGATAAGAGGTATATCTTGGTCTGACATTGTTCTTCCACAATACGGACGCACACAGATCACCAGACAAGGTGCGACAACGGCACAAAATCAGGCATGAACATCTTCATGCCTGGTTCACCACATACGGACACACATTCAATTTGAGTATTATACATAGTTTAGCGCGTCAAACCGTATTTTTGGTTAATGGGATCTTGATATCCACTCACTTCCCCACTCAACACATCCGCTACGCGCACATGGCGTCCACTGTGTTGCGACTCGAGTATCGCGTACGCAGCTGCAAGGTCGCGGATTCCTTCATGAGCGCTCGTCTCGGGTTGACCCATGCGTGCAATCGCACAAAGCCAATCATATTGCGAAATCGCTGCGGCGTCACGTAGCCCTAAAGGGAACCATTGTGTCCGCTGAGATTCGGTCATATGCGCATGGAAAACCGCCAAAAGCGAAGATTCGTGCCCACTCCGGCTCACGATGCGGTCGTTACGGATCATGCCTTCGCTGCCTACAAATACCGGCATGCCCTCGGTCATCACCGTCTGGGGAATCCCAGCCCAGGACCAGGACACTTGCGCCATTGCCTGACTGGCAAATCGCACCGTTGCCATATATGTATCGTCGACATCGGCAATGATCGACACGTACTCACCGTCCGCGTACACATGCGTCCGCTCCGGTGCATAGATCCCGGTCATCGCACTCACCGATTCGACTTCGCCCATCACATAGCGCAGCCAATCCATTTGATGCACGCCAATATCGATACTTCCACCGCCGCCGGCACGCATTTTGTCGTGTCGCCACGGCGTTTCTGCGACGATTTTATTTGGCGACCAGAGACCACCAAGCACACCCATACTGGCGAATTGCGGGACACCAATCAACCCCGTGGCTACTGCCCAGTGCTGTGCACGTACCAATTCCATTTGACGGATATTCTCGAACACCCCAAACGTCCTGTTCGTCGACGTTGCCAAAGAAAGCAAGCCTTGTGCGGCACGTACCGTGATCGCTAACGGCTTTTGTGTCAACAGATGCATTCCTGCCGTTAACGCCTCGGCACCGACCTGGTGATGTAATGCCAAGGTGGTAAAGTCGTTGACCGCATCGACAGTACCCGACGCAATCATGTCGCGATAGTCGGTATAGATGCCGACTTCGACGTCGTTGTGCAGATCACTGACATAGGTATGCGGCGCCGCCAACGGGTCACCGCTTGCCGGGTCAACTACAGGCGGTCTGGGTGTTGGCCCCTCACCACGGGTATGAAACATCTGCGCGTCTGCACGGTTGCGTGCACACAGCGCGGTGATGCGAAAGGAGTCAATCCCGGCCTCACGTAGCCGCAGGTATCCCTGCAAATGTGCATTCAATATCCGTCCACATCCGACAATGCCAATCCGAATCATCGCTCTGTTCCTCCAACATACAACGACGCAGGCGGAAGTGGCAGAGACACAGCTTGGTTCGTGTTCGCAGAAATAACACCCGCTTCGAGAACCTGCTGCGCCATTAGTGCAACCTGCGGCGAGCACAGCGCCATCAGTGTGACGTCACCACGAATCACTGCAGCGAAGTGTTCTACCGCATGCGTAAAGCCAGGGGCTATTTTGGGCACACGCAATACGGTACCTTCGTCGTGTTCCGCGTCAGACAAGAGGAGCTTACCCCCTCGCACAACCAACGTACCCTTATCGCCATAGAACATGGGCTCGTAACTCGTCAGGTGACCTTGTTGTGTCCACGATGCGGTAGCGGTCGAAATAGCTGTGGCATGTTGCATGACCAGCACTGCATTGTCTTCGGCTGGCAAATCGTCTTTGCGAAGCCGCCCTGAAACAGCAGTGACACGTGCCGGCAATCCCAAGAACATACACGTTAATGCTGCACCATAACAACAATAATCCATAATCACCCCCGCGCCGTTCCGGTACGGATCATACAACCAGTCAACAAACTGCGGCGAACACCCTAATTCACGCGGACCTCCATGTGCGGCGCGGTACTGCACTTGAAAAAGCCGTCCAATACGACCGCGTTCAATCAACGTCATCGCGTATTGCACCGTGGCCCACCACGCGATTGGCCAATTCACCATCAGCGATACCCCGGCGCGATGCGCCGCCTGTGACAGCGCAACTGCGCCTGCATAATCCGCTGCGATTGGTTTTTCGACCAACACGTGCATGCCACGCTGGGCAGCTGCTATCCCCAACGCAACACTTTCGCGGTTATCGGCGAAAACAGCCACTGCATCAATGTCGCTCCGCGTCAGTACTGCATATGGATCAGCGCTCGTACTCGCGATGCCACGCGCGACCGCTTTTGCGCGTAACATTGCGTCTGGATCAGCTGCAACAACAATCTCGACCCCTGGTGTCGTCTGCGCGTGCGCGACGAAATCCCAGACGTGATCGTGACTCATCCCCAGTACCGCAATTCGTATCGTGCGTGTCATTTCTCACCCTCCTCGTCATATCTGTGCTACCGAACATTTACTGCGTCGACGCTATCGATTGTTTTATTGGGAGTTTGCGCGCAATGGTGAGCGAAACGACAATCATAAGTCCACCCGCGATGGTAAACGACGTTGTGTAGTCCCAAGCGCCGACGATAAATCCGCCTACGCTTGCCCCGACCACGCCACCGAGTGCTGCAACGGTGTGATATAGCCCTGCGTAGCGCCCACGGCGTTGCCGCAATCCGAGTTCTGTGGCGACGAGCAACGCAGGCGTCTCGTAGCTCGAAAAACTAAGTGAACGGAACATCTGCAATGGCACAATCCCCCATGTCGGCGCAATGAGGCGATAGAGGACATACACAAGCCCTTGCCCAATCAGTCCACTCATCAAGAGTGGACGTCGCCCCCAGCGGTCGGCTAACATACCAGCGAGTGCGAGGCCGGGCACTTCACCGAGTGCTGCCAGTGCCCACAACGCACTAATACTGCTCTGGGGATACCCCAATGTATGCATCATCCCCGGCCACTGCCACGCAACTGCACCCATCCCATAAAACCAAATAAACACCACACCAAAGAACATCATGGCATGGCGCCGATCAGTATGTGTATCGACGGGGTCGGCAGGTGTCGAATCAGCATCTCTTGCAGGTTTTGTGGCCTCTCGTATCCCGATGGTGGCAAAGCAGCCGAGGCCTTGGAGCAGCGCCGCAATAGCAATCGGCACCCACAGTCCATACCCGTCTGCAATGAACCCACCGGTCACCGCTGTCAGCGCAAAGGCCAGCGAACCGGTCATCCGAAACATGCCCAACAGGCGCCCACGTGAAGTGTCGTCCTCAATCAGGTCGCCGACCAACGCAAGGTTACCCGCACTAAATCCGGCACTCGCTATACCAATACAGACTTGTGCAATGAGCAACACCGCAACTTGTTGCAGAAATGCAACGGTACATAAACTCAGTGCAGATAACGCAAGCGCTATCATGATGATTGGGCGTCGCCGACCAAGCATGTCGGATCCGGCTCCCCATATGTACGGCGCTACCAGAGACCCTGCTTGCTGTGCGGCAAACAGCAATCCTACTGTAGCAGGCGTAGCCCCCAAAGAACCAAAGTGATTCGCCATCAACGGTATGGTAAGGCCATTTGACGCAAAAAGACTTGCTTGGCTGAGTGCCAAAAAGCGCAACGAACGAGCATTAGCGGTACGCGCAGTGAACATGACAAATTCCACAGGGTGAATGTGCCCTATCGTAGCATGAAAGTGCATTCAATCGAGGATTGGTTGCCAGAACGCAGTGGTCATTTCTACGAGTCCGGTCGCGCGCATTATCACCCCTTCGCTCCGCAGTATTTCTTCTTGTAGACGCACTTCTGGCGAAGTAATCCGCCCACTCAGAGACTACACGCCACCAGGGGATTGTCGACGGGCAACGCGCCATTAGCCACCCTACGCCGCGTGCCCCGCGCGGTACCACCACGATACGGGCAATCGCTCCGTAGGTGGTTACTTTTCCCTCAGGAATGCGCGCTACAACGGCATACACGCCAACAAAAGGTATACTCACTGCAAACCTCGCATGGTACAATCTACACAGCATCTTCCCGGAGTACCACGCACTATGCCTGAACATCGTCATAGACTGCACCGCCGTCGCAAAGGGCGCGACGCACACAGCGCCCTGCCATTATCACGTATCCGCCAATCATCACGCGCCATCGGGGGCGGCGGTGCGTTCATTTCGCGTCTTTTCGTGGGTTGCTTTTCGGCGATTGTCGTCGTCTTTGTCATCTTGGGCATTGTCGGCTACGCGGCGTATGCATCACTCACCGCAGAGCTTCTCCCACGGCTCGAGACAATTCGTGGTCGAACAACCTTCGAGACGAGTCGGTTACTCGATCGAAATGGAGTCGTATTGTATGAATTCTTTGGTACGGGACGGCGTACCAAGGTCGGGCTCGCCAACGTATCGAAGGATTTGATCAACGGGACGATTTCGATTGAAGACAAAACCTTCTACTCGAATCCAGGCGTAGACTACATCGGTATCGCGCGTGCAGCATTCTACAGCGCAACTGCGGGGGAAGTAGTGGGTGGTGGATCAACTATTTCGCAGCAAGTTATCAAACAAGTAGTGCTCACCGAACAAGAACGTTCTAATGACATCGAAAGCCGCATCCGCAGGAAGGTCGTCGAAGTCGTCCTCGCCCAAGAAATTTCGAACCAATATACCAAAGACGAAATTCTCGAGCTCTATGTCAATGAAATCTATTACGGCAATCTCGCCTACGGCATCGAAGCTGCCTCAAACACATACTTCAAAACAACCGCGGCACAATTGACCCTGCCACAAGCAGCACTCCTCGCAGGGATGCCACAGCTCCCGACCGCGTATGATCCGTACCTGTACACAGTCAATAACGTCATCCCCGGTATTTCACTGAATGCAGGTTGGCGCAACCCAAACTATAACCTCGGTGACGAGACGAGCCCGACGAAGTGGCGTCAGATTGCCGTCTTGCGCCAAATGGTAGACAACGGCTATATCACCGAAGCCGCGGCCGTGGCAGCAGCGTCAGAAGATCTGCGTTTCGCAGGCGTCGAAGTCCCTATTAACGCACCACATTTCGTCTTCTATGTGCGACGTATGCTCGAAGAACAATACGGACCACAATTCGCGACGCTGGGCTATTCGATCTATACCACCATTGATCTCGAACTCCAACAAACCGCCCAAAAAATCGCCACCGAACGTATCGCCGAGCTCGTTGACCGTAACATTCACAACGCCTCGGTCGTGGTGATGCAACCCAACACGGGCCAAATTCTTGCGATGGTCGGCAGCGTCGATTACAACCGTACCGAACAAACCAATACCGCAGGATTTGAAGGCAATGTTCTCGACGGTCAGGTGAATGTAGCCACCAACCTGCGACAACCCGGGTCAGCACTCAAACCATTCAACTACATGGCTGCCATGGAACGAGGGATGACCCCTGCCACGGTATTGTGGGATGTCGAAAAGACCTTCCCATCGATAGGCACTGAACGATATACCCCAAAAAACTACAACGGCAAGTGGAATGGCCCACTGCGTATGCGTCAAGCACTCGCAAATTCACTCAACATGCCAGCGATTGACGCGCTCCGCTACGGAGGCATCAGCAACCTCCTCGGCTTGCTTGATCGCGTCGGCATCAAATCACTTCAGCGTGGTGAAGGATTTTATGGCCTCGCACTGACCCTGGGGGGTGGAGAAGTGACCCCCCTTGAACTGACCGCCGCATACAACACGATAGCCAGCAATGGCATCTACTATGAACCCAAGGCGATTCTCAAAGTAGTCGACCCCAAGGGTGCAATCATCGATCAACTGCAAACCCCGATTGGGATCCCTGCAGTCAAACCCGACATTGTCGGCATCATCGTCGACATGATGAGTGACGATACTGCGCGAGCGGCAATTTGGGGCACCAACAGCAAACTCAAATTGTCGCGCCCGGCAGGGGTCAAAACCGGAACATCGAATGACTGGCGCGATGCATGGGCTCTGGGGTACACA
>CAIZHO010000388.1 GCA_903932805.1 uncultured Roseiflexaceae bacterium
GTGACGCCGCTGGCCAATGTGACCATCGTGTATATGCCGTCGTTCGCGCTGACGTGGCCATCGAGGAAGTTGGCCTCGCCGATGAAATCGGCAACATATCGATTTGCCGGTCTTTCGTAGATTTCGGTCGGTGAACCGATTTGGAGCATCTTGCCGGCGTGCATGACGGCGATGCGGTCGCTCATGGTCAGCGCTTCCTCTTGGTCATGCGTGACATAGATGAAGGTAATCCCGACCTCCTGCTGCAATCGTTTGAGCTCTATCTGCATTTCTTTGCGCAGTTTGAGGTCGAGCGCACCAAGTGGCTCGTCGAGGAGCAACACCTTGGGGCGATTGACCAGCGCACGAGCCAGTGCGACGCGTTGCTGCTGCCCGCCTGATAGTTGCTTGGGGCGACGCTCACCATAGCCGGTCAGCTGCACCATGGCGAGGGCTTCGGCAACGCGCTTGGTGATGTCGCTTTTGTTGACTTTTTGCATCTGCAAGCCGAATGCGATGTTTTCGTTGACGGTCATATGCGGGAACAACGCATAGGATTGAAAAACGGTGTTCACGTTGCGTTGATGTGCGGGGATGCGCTCGACGTGGACACCGCCGAGCGAGATAACGCCCTCAGTGGGGTATTCGAAGCCGGCAATCATGCGTAACGTGGTCGTTTTGCCACACCCCGATGCACCAAGCATAGAAAAAAACTCACCATCGCGGATATCGACCGATATCGAGTCGACGGCAGTCACATTCCCGAAGCGTTTGGTCACGCGATCGAGGACAACAGCAGATGCTTTCGTCACGAACACCTCCGCAATAGTCTGAGTGTGTGAATGGGGATAGTATAACAGAGTGCCACCGGAATGCGCCGTTTAGCGCCGATCAGGCAGGCGCAACACCAGGTGCTCGAGCACCAACTGCGGATTCGCATTTTCGCGGAGTTGTTTGGTAGCCAATGCCAGATCATGCAAGAAGTGCGCCGCAGCCTCGACCCCGGTACCACGAGCCACACGCACGACATCAGACTGCCGATCCACCCAGGTCAGTTGCCCTTGTGTGCCGGCGGCGGTGACCAGCACATCACGCCACCAGCGCTGCCACAGCGTCAACATGGCGTAGATGTCGTTTTGTTCACCAGCCCGAAAAGCTTTGTTGCGCTCTTCGACCCACTTCACACACTCGGAGAACGAGCGTTGTGATAATCCGAGCAGTTCGTCAAGCTGCTGCTGGATGGCGGTGGATTCGTCAGGATTGGCTGCATAGCGCAGCGCCAACCCTGGCATGCCGTCGGACCATGCTGCGCAGCGCTCGGCGTCTGTGGCTTCGTAGGACTGGGCCATCAACCAATCGGCAATCGCCGGGCGCTCGACGGGACGGAGCTTGATGCGTTGGCAACGCGACACAATTGTCGCCATGACGTCGCCGGCAGTGTGCGCAACCAGCAAGATGGTCGCATACGGGGGTGGTTCTTCGAGCACTTTGAGCATCGCGTTGGCCGCACCGTCGGTCAGCCGTTCGACATCATCGAGGATGAACACGCGCCTGCGCCCTTCGTAGGGACGGAGCGTGATGTCCGCCAGCCAGGAGCGCACCGTGTCGATGCGCAAATCGCGTTGGCGCGTGCCTTCGTCACCTTTGGCCGCGGCGGCTTGCGTGGCCATGCTCGCAATCCGCACATCGGGGTAATTGTTGTTTGCGATGCGTTTGCAGGTACGACAGGTGCCGCATGGATTGGCGGTCTGTTGCTCGCAATTGAGTGCCTGTGCCAGACGCAACGCCAGCAGGTTTTTGCCGACGTGGCGCGGACCAGACAAGAGGTACGCATGGGCATGTTGATTGCTGACAATCGCCCGGGTCAGAAAATCGACCGCCCAGGCATGCCCAACCAATCCCCAGTTGTCCCCGATCTCGGTCACTCTGATTCCCAGCGCCGGAAGGCGACGACGGCATTGATGCCACCAAACCCGAAAGAATTGTTCAGTGCAATCCGTAGCGTGGCGGGCCGGGCAACATTGGGCACATAATCCAGGTCACATTGTGGGTCGGGATTGGTCAGATTAATCGTCGGCGGGATGATTTGATCACGTAGGGTGAGCAATGTAGCGACCGCTTCGACCGCGCCGGCAGCGGCAGTCAAATGGCCAATCATTGATTTGGATGCAGTAATGGGGATCTGGTAGGCGCGGTCGCCAAAGACGTTCTTTATTGCCAACGTCTCGACGATGTCGCCCACATGCGTGCTGGTCGCATGTGCATTAATGTGGTCGACTGCCTCGATGCCGATACCGGCGGTCTGCAAGGCCATCTGCATGGCGCGAGCCGCCCCACGGCCCTCGGGGTGGGGCGAGGTGACGTGATAGGCGTCACTCGTCGTCCCGTAGCCGATGACCTCGGCAATGATACGGGCGTTGCGCCGTTTGGCGTGGCTGAGTCGCTCCATCACCAGCACACCGGCACCTTCGCCAATCACAAATCCATCGCGGTCGATATCGAAGGGTCGCGATGCCGCTTGTGGATCGTCATTGCGGGACGACAATGCCCGGGCTGCACCAAAGCTGGCCAGCGACAACCGTGCAATCGGTGCCTCAGAACCACCCGCCAAGATGACATCTGCATCGCCCCGCAAGAGCACATTGGCTGCTTCGCCAATCGACTGCGTGCTGGCGGCACAGGCGGTGGCAATGGTAGTGTTGTAGCCGGTCAGACCGAGCTGTATCGACACTTGGCACGACGGCATATTGGGCAACGAAAGGGTGATATAAAATGGGTTCACTTTGGACGAACCACGCGTAATGATGGTTTCGACCGCCTGTTCCGTGTCAATGGCACTCGACGACCCGTCTGCAATCATCGCACCAATGCGCTCGCGATTACTATCATTGATGACAAGCCCTGCATCGGCCACCGCCTCGCGGGCGGCAGCAACGGCGAATTGACTCGCGCGTGAGATACGCCGGGCTTCTTTCGCATCCATGTATACCTTGGGGTCAAAATCAGGTACTTGGGCAGCAATCCGCACCGGCGCATCGCCGATATCGTACAGGGTGCATGGCCCGACGCCGCTTTTGCCGGCCAGCATGTTGCTCCAGAAGGTCGGTA
>CAIZHO010000389.1 GCA_903932805.1 uncultured Roseiflexaceae bacterium
CGCCGACTGGCCAAAATCGCTGGTCCACAAATGGGGTTTTGGCGAAAACAAAATTTTCAGCCACATATGGGGTTGAAGCGATAATGAAAGCTGAAATTACCGGTGATTCTGCATTCATAGATATTCGGATCAATGGCTCAGTCATTTGGACGAATGTCGAAATCAAGAATAATCGCTTGGTCGTCATGGGGCATGCGGCATCGCCTTACATTGTCGAATACCGCGATAACTACCGCTAAACGAAACACACGCAGCCCCTCTGCTGGTCTGCAGCAGAGGGGCTGTTTTGTATTTCTACACCACAAACCTACTCGGATTCAGCCGGCCATGCGGATCAAACTCCGCCTTGATGCGTTGCATCACATCGGCCCCACCGGCGGGGGCATGCCAATAGTGTGCGAGTGCGTTGTCGGTCGTGGCAACGGCGATGACCTCGGGCAAAGCCGCAATCCAAGCATCCTGTTGCGCGGTACTTAGTCCGGTCAGGCGCACGTAGCCACAGCCCACACTCGCCCGCACATGCACGACCGGTGCGCCACCCACCTGCAGCCCCATGGCGGCGATGCGGGTCAGGATTTCGCCGACACACGCCGGGATCGTCGCCCAGCGGAGCAACAGTTCACCGTCGGCCAGCGGCGTCGCCGCACTGGCATCGGCAATCGTGCGCCACAGCGCATCGTGTTCTGCCAAGCGGCGCACCGCCCTGCGCGCGTCTGTGCTTGGAGCCAAGGCAACCGCGTCACGCAGGTGGCGCTCGACCGCTGGTTCAGGCCCTTCGCAGCCGATTGCGACGACCCACGGTGCATCGATCCCCACCGTCCGCGCGATAGTCGCATCGAGCAGTTCGCAGGCCACAGGGGTGAGCTGTGATTGACTCAATGTGTCGACGATGCGCAATGCAGCGCTGGTATCTGCACAGCCAATCAGCACACTTCCGCGCGCCGGCGGGATGGGGATGAGCTTGAAGTTCGCCGCCGTGATCAACGCCAACGTACCGTAGCTGCCGTGGTAGAGCTTCATCATGTCGAAGCCACTGACGTTTTTGACCACCATACCCCCCGCCCGCGACGGTTGGCCATTGACCTCGATAACGTTGATCCCGATAATCATGTCGCGCAACACCCCATACTGCGCCCGGCGTGGGCCGTCGCAGGCGGTCGCCAGCATGCCGCCGATGGTGGTCTGGTCGGGGAGCGCTGGGTCGATCGGGATCATCTGTCCGTGGGTTGCCAGGTAGGCCCGCAAAGCACCGGCGGTCATGCCTGCTTCGACCGAAATAGTCAAATCATTCGGTTCGTGTTGGAGCACTCCGGTCAGCGCAGCGGTCGACACCACGAGGTCGACGCGGGTCGGCGGAGCGCCGATCTGTTGATGCGTGCCGCCACCCCAGGGCACCACGGTCCACCCCTGTTGGGCAGCCTGTTGCATGACCGCGCCGACCGCAGCCTGACTGGTGGGGATAACGACCCGCGCTGGCAACACGCCATGCACCGTGTGGGCGCTACGTGTGGCGGCGTCGGTCAGTATGGTGAACAGTGCATCGGTCATGACGGCACTCCTAGATCCATGTGCCGCTGGGCAGGGCGGTGATTTCGTTGGCGCTGATGGCATGTTGGCGGAGCTCGGCGAGTTCGCCGCAGCCAGTACGGGCGGGGAAGACTTTGCCGGGATTGAACAAATCCAACGGGTCGAACGATTTGCGCAACCCCGCCATCGCCGCCAGGTCTGCCGTGGTGAACAAGATATCCATGTAGTCGCGCTTTTCGACGCCGATCCCATGCTCGCCACTGACGACCCCACCGAGTCGTACCGACTCTTTGAGGATCTCGGTCGCCGCGCCCAGCGCGCGCTCGAGTTGTTGTTTGTCGCGCCGATCGAACAGGATCAGCGGATGCAAGTTGCCGTCACCGGCATGGAAGACGTTGGCTATGGGGAGGTGAAAGTCCTTGGCGACATCGCCCACATGTGCCAGAATCGCCGGCAATTTGGTGCGCGGTACCACCGTGTCGACCAAATAATAACTGGGTGACAAGCGACCCATCGCGCCGAAGGCGTTTTTGCGGGCCGCCCAGACCTGCGCTTGTTCGGCAGCCGTCGTCGCCGGCCGGACCTCGATGGCGCCGTGTTCACGGCAGATGCCCACTACCTGGGCCAGCAATTCGTCGAGACCGTCGGAGACGCCGTCGACCTCGATGAGCAGCGCCGAGCCGGCACTGTCGGGTAAGCCGAGTTTGTACATGCCGTTGACGGCTTTGATGGCCAGCTTGTCCATCATCTCGAGCGCTGCCGGCAAAATCCCACGGGCGATGATGGTCGACACCGTCTGCGAGGCAGATGGGATGTCGGGGAATAACGCCAAGACCACCCGCAATGCCTCGGGCAGACGGGTCATGCGCACCCAAGCTTCGGTGACCACGCCAAACATGCCCTCCGAGCCGGTCATGACCCCGGCCA
>CAIZHO010000390.1 GCA_903932805.1 uncultured Roseiflexaceae bacterium
GTACGTACGGGGTCTTCCAACGAATCGAGGTGCAAGCTGACGCCTTGGTCTGGGTACTTTTCGGACCCTAACGGTAGATTGTCGTTGTTGCGGTAGATTGCCCACACAATGACGGCAATCAGTACGAGTGCGCCAATGATATAGGGCGTGGACGATGCTTTTTTGGCGGGTGCTGCTTGCATCTTGATTGGTTTGGCTTGAGAAGGCTTGGTGTTGCGGTTTTTTTGATTTGTCATCGTGATTATCCTTGTGCGAGTGCGACTGCCAGGGCTGCGGCGATACGGGCGTTGTTTTGGAGCAGGGCCATGTTGGTGCGCATACTTTCGCCGCTTGTCTCGCGCATGACCGCGCTGAGGAGGAAGGGCGTGACCGCTTGGCCGCGGATCCCGGCTGCGTCGGCCTGGGCCAAGGCGCGCAGGATGTGCTGTTCGATTTCGGCGGGGTCGAGGGCATACTCGGCTGGCGGTGGCACCGCCACGATCATCCCGCCGCCGCCCAAGGCGCGGTGGGCGCGCCAGGCGCGGGCGATGGTGTGCACGTCGGCTGCGACATTGACCGATAACCCGCTTTTGGCGCTGTAGAAAGCCGGAAACTCGTTGGTGCCGTAGCCATAGACGGGCACACCGACGGTCTCGAGGTATTCTACCGTTGCCGGCAAATCGAGGATCGACTTGGCGCCAGCGCAGACCACGATGACCGGCGTTTTGGCTAACTCGGTCAAATCGGCCGAAATGTCGAAGCTACTGCGGGCGTCACGGTGGACGCCGCCAATGCCGCCGGTGGCAAAGACCTCGATGCCCTTCTGATGCGCCAACGCCATCGTCGCCGAGACGGTCGTTGCACCGTACGCGCCGTCGGCGATACACAGCGGGATGTCGCGGCGGGCCAATTTGCGCACGTCGCTGGCCTGTGCAAAGCGTTCGAGCACCTCGTCGGCCAATCCAACGGTGGCCACGCCGGCGACGACCCCAATGGTGGCTGGGGTGGCACCGCCCGCTCGGATGACGGCTTCCATTTCGCGCGCGACGGTGACATTTTGGGGGTAGGGCAAGCCGTGCGCGATGACGGTGCTTTCGAGCGCAACCAATGGCTGTTTGGCGGCGATGGCTGTGGCGACGGCAACCGATGTATCGATGCGCATGGCGTTCCTTGTCGGGCAGGAGGAATGTTTCTCTGCATATAGTATAGACGGTATGCAGAAATCGCCGCAACCCGTCAGGGCTGTACGCAGCTGACGATGCGTCATCAGATAGCGAAAACCGGCACACGCGGTGCCGGCAGTCGGAGTGTGTTCGCGGTGCCGGGCTAGATGAGGGTCAAAATCTCGGGGCCGCTGTCGCGGATGGCGATGGTGTGTTCGAACTGCGCCGACAGTGATCCATCTGCGGTGCGTACGGTCCAGCCGTCTTTGCGGTCGAGGTAGGTTTTGTAGCTGCCGACGTTGATCATCGGTTCGATGGTAAAAATCATCCCTGGCTTGATGACCATCCCCGTGCCCGCTTGGCCGATGTGCTTGATGGTCGGGTCGTCGTGGAGCACGCGGCCGATGCCGTGGCCGGTGTACTCGCGCACGACGCTGAAGCCCTCGGCCTCGGCGTGGCGTTGGATGGCGGCACCGATGTCGCCCAGCCGATTGCCGGGTGTGGCTGCGGCGATGCCCAAGCGCAGACATTCGGCGGTGACATCAAGTAGACGCTGCGTCGACGCGCTGATGGTACCCACTGGCAACGTAATGCAGGCATCGCCGTACCATCCGTCGACAATGACGCCGATGTCGAGCCCAATGATGTCGCCCTCTTTGAGGCCAGCGGCGTTGGGGATGCCGTGACAGATGACGCTATTGACGGCCACGCAGATAGTATTGGGGAAGCCGTTGTAGCCCTTATAGGCCGGTAATGCCCCGTTTTTGATGATGAACGCCTCGGCGGCTTTGTCGAGCTCGAGCGTGCTGACCCCTGGTTTGACCATGGGCGTCAACGCCGCAAAGCACTTGGCGACCAGCTTGCCCGCTTTGCGCATCGCCTCGATTGCCTTGGGAGGATGTATCTGTGCCATGTGGTTCCTCAATAGGTAGGGCGAGTCGGTAGCGACTCGTCTGGGAAGTGCGTATCGCGGTAGCGCAACACAGGTACCTCGACGAAACGATAGCTCAGCGTTGCTGCTGCTCCTGAGAGGAACAGATACGCCACCAAGAGCCCCACGAGTTCTCGCCACGTCGTCGGCGTGCCGTAGTGTTGCGTGAGATATTGCTGCATCATTAGATGATACAGGAATAATGAAAAACTCACGAGGGCGATGCCTCTCACAAGGCGATCAACGATGCTCCAGCCGAGTGTTGTGACATGCTCAAACGCTGGGATGACCAACGCGGCACCACAGACAATAAGGGTGTGTCCGAGCAGCATCGCGATACCGTACCACCGTGTCTGGTCAACCAACAGCATGAACCCCATGACGAGCATGCCGAGACCTGGTGCATACCCAACATGCGCGAGTGACCGAAACAAGTGCGGCCGTTCGATGCGAATCCAATGAATCAGAATACCCCATACCATCGAATCGAGGCGGTTGATACTCGTCATTTCGAGCCCACCGAGTGCGTCACTCGGTACGAGGAACTGCACGATGATGCGCCCAAGCAGGGTAATCGCTGCGAATCCAACGATGGTTACGACAAATGGGTTTTTGCGTGTGGTGGTGCGCAACACTGCCCAAAATGCGAGTGGAAGCAAGAGGTAGAACAATTCTTCGGTAGCGAGGCTCCACCAAAACGCAAAATCTTTCGCGATGTAGTAGGGATGGACCGCACCCACAAACAATATGCTGCGCAGGTAGCCAAACAGGTCCGTCGGCGGTGCGATAAACCACACCACCATCGCAGATACATAGGCTGCCGGGAGCGTACGGAACCAGCGCCGTTGCCAAAAACGTGTGACCTGCGAAAAGTCGCCAAAACGCGTGTTGACACGCAAGATAATCCCACCGATAAGATACCCACTCAGTGCAAAAAAGATGTCGACACCTAACCCACCGAACGACACAAACCAGCGGTACACGTCGCGCGTGGTCGACCACTCGGTAAACAACAACGGCACGGTATGCGCGGTCACCACAAAGAGGACAGCAACGGCACGCATGATGTCGAGCCCCAAACGTCGACCAGTTGGGACAGTATGTGAGATGCGACGATGCCGTTGTCGGATCGCACTGATAACCATCAACGCAATGCAGAGCGTGCGCCCGCCGCGGTCTAGGAGCAATGTCGGTTGTGCGTAGCCCACTGCAGATTCTTGGAGTATCTGCACGACCAAAACGGCGCACAGCCCAAGCCAGGTAGCGAACCCGAGCCAACGCCCACGGGCAAGCCACCAGGCAGCTACCACGATGAGGAGTGCGTATTCACCAAGATGCAATGCCGTGCGGAGTGGTGACCATGGCAGCTCGCGGACACGAAATGCGTCGACAATCACCCCAAGCGACCGCGAATCGCCGGGAACAATCCGTGTTTCACTCGTGATTGATAATGCAGAGAATTGCGGTGTCTGCGGCAAGAGGATCAGTGCCTGACGATATTGTTCTGAGGGGAGGAACGTGCTCTGTGTTGAGCCGTATGTGATGGTGACGGGGAACGGCTCGCCAGGCGGTGTGTGCCAGCGCCACGATGCCGCGCGCCACGGCGCATCGCCGAATCGCGCGACAGTGATGCGCGTGTTGCCATCGAGCCATACCCCATCGGGATCTCGACCGAGCGTTCCCTCAACGAGCGTCGGATCGGTAAACGAAATGGAGACCTGCGTTGGCCGTGACATAAAAACGGCGCTGATCGCACCAATCAACAGACAGGCGCACACGAAAAAGGCAACACGCAGTAATCGCGGCGTGGCAATGGTGTATGTATGCTCGTTTGCAAGGTTCATGCTGACTCTTTGTGCCTGGACAGCGATTCGCTTGGGATTTGGTAGGCAGCGTCATATTTGCGGCCCGCGGATTGCTCCTGCGGATATTTTACACGAGCACGGTGAAAGAAACGGCATTGGCGACAGTACCGACGACAGCGACGTTCGCTGTGCCGCTTCAAGCCAGTGGAGAGCAGGAAAAACAGCGGTTATATCTCTGTAGCAGAAGTGTATCGGGCGTGCTTCTGGCGTTATCCTCCTTGATGCTGAACCTCAAAATAGACAATCCCCGCCACAAACAATCCCAGCAACCCTGCCCCGGCGACATAGGCATCAATGGTGGTCGAACTGGCGATGTAACTCGCAAAGACGCCGCCGAGGCCGGCCAACAGATAGCAGGTTAACACCGCCTCGCGACGGGTCATGCCGCCGGCCACCAGCCGATGCGATACGTGGTCTTTGCCGGGCGTTGTCAGTGGATTGCGGCCGCGGCGCAGGCGCGACACAAAGACCAGCGTCGTGTCGAACAACGGCAAGGCCAGCACTGCCAGTGGGATCATCCAGGTAATCGCCGTGATGTTACTGGGGAAGCGCAGCTTGATGCCCAACACTGCCAAAATCAAACCAATAAACAACGACCCCGTGTCGCCCATAAAAATCGATGCGGGATTGAAGTTGTAGCGCAAGAAGCCCAGACAGGCCCCGATCAATCCCGCCGCCAGGGCGCTCACCAAAATCTGCCCACTCTGGGCAGCCAAGAGCAGAAAAAAGATGCCACACACCGCAGCCACCCCGCTCGAGAGGCCATCCATGTTGTCGAGCAAATTGAGCGCGTTGGTGACCCCGACAATCCACAGCATGGTCAGCGCCCAGTTGTACCACGGGGTCTCAAACAACTGGATCTGGATGCCGGCATAGATGAGAATGGCCGCAGCGCAGGCTTGACCGATGAGTTTGGGGTAGGCGTGCAAGGTCCAGCGATCGTCGACCAGCCCGCAGGCAGATACCAGCGTAGCGGCGGCGACGATGGCAATCAGCTCGCGGATGTAGAAGCGATCGCCAAAAACCAGCAACGCGCCCACACAGCCGGCATAGATTGCCAGGCCACCGAGGAGCGGCATGGGTGCACTGTGGATTTTGCGCTGTGCCGGTGCATCGACCGTCCCGGTGCGGACTGCGAGATAGCGGGCGAGCGGCGTGGCACCAATCGCGATCAGGAACGCGCTGAGGAGGACAAGTAAGGGGGTGGTCATTATTAATGATTTCTTATATACAGCCGGGCAGAAAAGGTACTACTATTATAGAATGCATATCGGAACAGCCGATCGCCTCTACGCTATGGTCAGGACGAATTGAACATGACAACCCGCGAATTCCTCGCACCACTTATAGCCGCATATCAGACTGCGCTGGCAGGGTTGCCGGTGCCGCAGCAGGCCACCATCCAGTTCAGCATCGGCATTGCAACCTCTGACAGCAACGAACGCTGGCAGTTTGATGCAAACGGTGCACAGGTGACCGTACGTGATGTACCCAGCGATAGCGTCGATTTTCTCTTCGAGACGACCAAAACCCGCTTGGAGCAGTTTGTCGAAGCCAATGGTATAACGTTTTTGTTGCGGCCCATCGCCAACGGCAAGATGAGCGGCTTCAAGGCGTTGCGGGGGACGTTGCGCATGGTGATGAACGAGGGCGATGAGTACAAAATCGTTTTTGGCGGTGCGACGATGCCCGAGGCCGTGATGCGCATGGGGCAACAGGATGCGCTGGGATTGCTGGCCGGCACGCTCAACGCACAGGCAGCGGTCTTTTCGGGGCGGATCCGCATCGACAGCGGGATGTCGTTCTTGATGAGCCTCGAGCGCTTTCTGTAAACGCATCGGCGCACGACACAGAGCAGGGTCCGACACGAGTCGGCCCTGCTTTTTTCATCCAAAAAATCGCTCTTTCTGCCGTGCGAATAGCGGTCACCACATTCATCAAAAACGTCACGACGACGGGAGCACCTTCGCTGAGCTCGCCGGTGATGGCTTCGGGGCCGATGCGTGCGCTGCGGGTACGGAATCGTTTTTCTAATGAAAGAAACATCCATCGTAAGGAAATGCCGCAACGCGGCTACACACGCTCCGTAATATGTGACGCCGGCAGTGCGCATCGTGTACTGTGAATGAGCAACAGAGAAAAATTTTCAACAATTTTACAAACATGAGGCAACAGTTGAGTCTGACGGTTTGGAATGCTAAAATGATTAAACACCCACAAACACTGTTTATACCTCTTCTCATTGGCGTGGTCGTTGAATAGTTGTTTTGAGCAAGGAAAAATATGTACTTCCGAATTGTGTCGCTTCTCCTCATCAGCATGATCTTGTTTGGGTTACATGGCACGGTGGCACAGGCAGCCACAACGACCGTGGCATGCTCGATGGGTGGCACGTTCACTATCACAAACAACGTCGTAACACAACAGAATGATTGTACGGGCAGTGCGACTATTCCTGCGGATGTCACTTCCATCGGGAATTACGCGTTCTATATTGCAGGCGCACTCACAACCGTCACCTTTGCAGACGGCAGTCAACTCACATCCATCGGGGATGTCGCATTTGGGTATGCAAGCAAGCTCACTGCGATATCTATCCCCGCAGGAGTCACCTCCATCGGGAATTACGCATTTTGGGGTGCAAGTAAACTTGCAACCATCACCTTCGCAACAGGTAGCCAACTCACATCCATCGGAGTGAGTGCGTTCCGAAATGCCACCGCTCTCACCGACATTACTATCCCCGCAGGAGTCACCTCCATCGGGGAGAACACGTTCAACGGTGCAAGCGCACTCACCGCTGTCACCATCCCAGTAGGAGTAACTTCCATCGCGGCGGGCGCGTTCGAAAATGCAAGCGCGCTCACAACCGCCACCTTCGCGGATGGCAGTCAACTCACATCCATCGGAGTGGGTGCGTTCTCGGGTGCAAGCAGACTCACCGCTGTTACCATCCCTGCAGGGGTTACTTCCATTGAGGATAATGCGTTTTCTGATGCAAGGGCACTCACAACCGTCACCTTCGCAGATGGCAGTCAACTCACATCCATCGGAGTGGGTGCGTTCCGAAATGCCACCGCTCTCACCGACATCACCATCCCTGCGGAGGTTGCCTCCATCGGGGATTATGCGTTCAATAATGCAAGGGCACTCACAACCGTCACCTTCGCATCCGGTAGCAAACTCACATCTATCGGGAATGTCGCATTTGGGTCTGCAAGCAATCTCACTGCGATAACCATCCCGGCAGGAGTCACCTCCATCGGGAATTCTGCGTTTTTTGGTGCAAGCGCTCTTGCAACCGTCATCTTTGCAGCAGGGAGCAAACTCACATCCATTGGAGTGGATGCGTTTCGAAATGCCACCGCTCTCACCGCCATCACCATCCCGGCAGGAGTCACCTCCATCGGGGCGAACACCTTCAACGGTGCAAGCGCACTCACTACTGTCACCATCCCCGCCGGACTCACCTCCATCGGGGATTACGCTTTCATAAATGCAACCTCTCTGAGATATTTGTATTTCTTGGGTAATAAGCCGACGCTTGGAGAAGACGTTTTTTTCGGTGTCACCGGTGCCACTGCATATATCCGGACTACTGCCTCGGGATATCCCGCTGTAGGAAGCATGATGAACGGTCTGACAGTTGCAGTGGGGGTGTACGGCCTCACTTATGTTGTCTATGCTGGATCTCCAATCGCGCCAGGGTTCGTGTTGCAGGGGTTGCCCATATACGCACCAACACCACCAACGCGGGGAAGTGACACCTTTGTGGGTTGGTCTGCAAGAGTTGGCGGCAGTACATTGACGTTCCCGTATCTGCCGAGTACAGCGGGTAATGTCATACTGTATGCCAAATGGTTAGTTGCAACTCCTAGACCTACGGTTACCCGAACCGTCACCCGTACTAAAACTGCCACCCGAACCAAAACACTTACCCGAACCAAAACACGTACGCGAACCAAAACACTTACGCGTACCAAAACCGCCACGCGCACCAAAACCGCCACGCGCACCAAACCCGCCACGCGCACGAAAACCGCCACGCGGACTGCCACGAGGAGCATCACCCGCACCGCCACGCTGACCACTAGCGCGACCCCCACACCATAGCGTGGTGAGGAGGTGGCAGTCTACGCGCGAAAAACGGAGACGTGTCGGTACGCGCAGATAATCGTGTGTTGGGTTTACCAATCACACCGCACCCATAACGGACAATCTCCGTCACACGCGTGACGGAGATTTCCTGTTCGCTTGTGCTTCATGTAAACGTTTGTGTCTAGCCAGTCACTCGTATGCTGGTCACCACGTTCATCAAAAAGGTCACGACGAGGGGAGCACCAGCGCTGAGTTCGCCGGTGATTGCCTCGGGGCCGAGGCGTGCGCTACGGGGCACGGTTTCGGTTTTGAGTTGGACGGTGACGTCGACCATGATGGTGCCGTGGATGCTGATGTGCTGGACCGATACGACGACGCCGTCGCGATTA
>CAIZHO010000391.1 GCA_903932805.1 uncultured Roseiflexaceae bacterium
AGCCGCGAGCGCGGCACCACGCCGTCTTGGATGTGGTAGTGCGGTGCCAGGCGGGCACAGGCGGCCAGGGCACCTTTGCGGCCCGCCCAGAGCTTTTTGCGTTGCTCGTCGTCCTTGGCGGCGCGCAGTTCGCGCGCTTCGAAGTGGCTGCAAATGTACTCAATGCGGGCGGTCTGGTCTTCGATTTCTTCGTCGGTGCCGTCGATTTCGATCAACAGTACGGCCTGCGCGTCGAGCGGGTAGCCGGCGTGGACCGATTGTTCGACCAGTGCGATGCCCTGGCCCTCGAGCATGTCGAGCGCCGCCGGGATCACGCCCTGAGCCACGCTGGCCGACACGGTGTCAGACGCGCTGTCGAGGTCGTCGAAGATGGCCAAGAACGTTTTGACGCCCTCGGGATTGGGCGTCAGGCGCACGGTAATCTCGGTCACCATGCCCAAGGTGCCCTCGCTGCCGACGATGACGCCGAGCAGGTCATACCCGGGTCGATCGGGGGCAGTGGTGTCGATGTGCACGATGCTGCCATCTGCCAGCACAACCGTGGCGGCCAGGACATGATTGGTGGTGATGCCGTATTTGAGGCAGTGCGGTCCGCCGGCGTTTTCGGCACTGTTGCCGCCGATGGTCGAGGCTTTTTGCGACGACGGATCCGGCGCGAAGTGCAGGTTCCACGGCAGCGTGTATTCGCTCAGTTCGGTATTAATCAGGCCCGGTTGCACGATGGCGGTGCGGGCGATGGGGTCGACGTGTAATACCTGTTGCATGCGGCTGGTCGCCACGACGACCCCGCCCGCTGCGGGGACCGACCCACCCGACAGCCCCGTCCCACCGCCGCGGGCGACAATGGGGAACCCCGCCGCCGCCGCGATTTTGACCACTGCAGCGATTTCTTCGGTCGAAGCCGGCACCACCACGATGTCGGGGCGGGCCAAGTCGAGGGCACTGCCGTCGAACTCGTACATCATCAGTTCTTCGACGCGCCACAGCACGTATTTGGGGCCGATAGCACGGCCCAAATCAGCGATCAGGGTGGCGAATTCGGGTGCAATGGTCTGAGCCATCGGTGACCTCCCTGCGGCGTTACGAACGCCAGCTGTGCTGTGGCTCGTAGCCGAGCAGGCGGCGTGCTTTGTCGATGGACAGCAACGTATCATGCGGGCCGGTGCCGGGGGCGATGGTGACAGCAGGGAAGTACGCTGCCATCAGCTCTGCATTGGTGCGGTGCATGCATGTATCTGCGGCGGCGATGACAAATACTTCCGCGCCCGTCAGCGGGGCAACCAGGCTTTTGCGGCAGGCTTGGGCGACGTCGCGCGCATCGACATACGCCCAGAAGTTCCACTGGCGCTGGGTCGGGTCGTCTTGCCAACCGGCGAAGCGCGCGTAGTCGTGCTGTTCCATGATATTGGTGAAGCGCAGGCCGACGTAGGTGGCGCCGCTCCAGCTGGCGAACTGGCGGGCCATTTCTTCGGAGATGAGCTTCGACAGCGCATAACTGCTCTCGGGCGCGCTGTAGGTTTCGTCGACGGGGACGGTGGGTGGTGGCCGGCGTTCAAATGGAAGGCCGAGGGCAGTCTCGGACGAGGCCCACACCACCCGCTGCATACCCAGCAATTGCGCCGCGCGGAAGACGTTGTAGGTGCTGCCCGTGTTGTGGCGGAACATCACTTCTTCGGTGCGGCCAGTGGGGTTGGGATTGGCAGCCAAGTGGATGACGGCGTCGCAGCCATGGAGCGCCTCGACGGTCTCGCCCAGCTCGGTCAAATCTGTCTTTTGGAACGGGGCCAAGTCGTCGCTGGGGGCAGCGATATCTACGTTACGCACACGATAGCCGTGGGCCAGCAGTTCTCGGATGGTGGCGCGGCCGGCTTTGCCGGATCCGCCGGTGACGGCGATGTGGTGCATGTGGGGTCCTCAGGGGGTGAATCTCGTTCCAGTATACGGGATAGAGGAGGGCTTATTGCAATAAGCCCAAACGAAATCCACCCCGAGCATCACACCGCGGTGTGACGCTCGGCACGGTTGGCATGGCTGTGTGATGCTCGGCACGAACCGCATCACGCCCCGTACGGCAACCAGATATTCTTCCACTGGGTGGCTTGGCGCAAAAACTCCGTCGCCGGCAACCCACGCCAGGCGTCGTCATCGGCCAATGCCCAGACACGCTTGAGATTGTGGATGCTACTGCGCTCGATCATGCTCCGCGTGGCTGCGTCGGCCACCACCCAGACGCCGTCGACGTCGCTGTGTTCGGCCAGCGTTTTGGCCAGCGCCGTGCGCGACCCACTGACCAGATTGATGACGCCCGGCGGTACGTCGCTTGTGTCGAACACCGTCAACAGCTCGAGCACCGCCAGCGGCATACGCTCACTGGGCACGAGCACCACGGTGTTGCCCATGGCCAATGCCGGTGCCAAGAGGGCCGTTGCGCTGATAAACGTCGCCGTGTCGGGTGCAATC
>CAIZHO010000392.1 GCA_903932805.1 uncultured Roseiflexaceae bacterium
CCGCCGCCGACGCTCCCTACCCACAATACACCGCTCGACTGGCAGGAAGTCATGACAACGCACTTTGTGCCGTGGACAGACGTGACTGACAACGAACGGTCGTGGCGCGTGTTACCGTGCGTGTGGAGCTTCCCGACACGCTGAATCCGCTACGCACACACAATGGAGTGATTATGCGCTACCCCACTGCTCATGTCTCGGCTCGGATGGCAATCCCCCTTTGGGCGATCCAACAGCGCCACTTGATTGCGACGCTCAATCAGGCCGCAGATGTCTACATCGAACGCTATGTATTAGCCGACGGCACATTGCGTTGGCGTAGCCACTGGCCGGGCATGGATGGGTCAGATGACCCCTACGAAGGCTTCATGCAACTGGCGCTGTTGTATGTGTTAGGTGGTTCAGATCACCTCTACGACGAGGCGCGACGCATCTGGGACGGCATCACCTGGCAGTGGACCGAGTATGGGCAGATCGACCGTGAGTTCACCAAATACTACGACTGGATGCATCACGGGGAAGGGTATTTGTACCTGTACTTCCTGGGTTTGGCGCACCCCAATCAGCGCAAAGACCAACAACGAGCGCGTCGTTTCGCGGCGCTGTACACCGGCGACGATCCACTCGCACCCAACTACGACAAAACACATCGGCTCATCCGTTCGCCACTGACCGGTAGCCACGGACCACGCTTTGTCGCGACCGCCGAAGACTGGACCACGCACCGGGTGGTGCTCGACCACTACCTGGCACCGTTTGAGGACATCGTCGATACCGACTTTGCGACGCGCCGCTGCACCTGGACCAACGACACCATCTATGCCGATGTCATCGCCAAAATGAACGCCCGCATGAACCGCGGCGATGTACCCCTCAATCTCAATGCCACCGGATTGGTCACCCATGCATTCATGTACAGCAACGACGATGCATACAAGCAGTGGGTTCTCGATTACCTGGCTGCCTGGGAAGAACGCGCTGCTCGCAACGGCGGGATTATCCCTGACAATGTCGGCCTTGACGATGTCATCGGGCAGTATCTCGACGGCAAGTGGTGGGGCGGCTACTATGGCTGGCGCTGGCCGCATGGGTTTTTGACGATTATCGAGCCCATCACCAACGCCTGCATGAACGCACTGCTGCTGACCGGTGACGAACGTTGGCTGACCCTGGCGCGCCAGCAGCTCGACGCCAATTGGGCTCTGGGCAAGGACGTCGACGGCATGTGGCACGTGCCCAATCGGCACATCGACGCAGGCTGGGATGACTACCGCCCCGCCATGCAAAAGTACCCCATTTATTTGTGGTTGGCGTCGCTGGCCGACGAAGACCTGGCGCGCATCACGCGCATCCCCCGCACCGAGGATTGGAACGCCATCCACATCGGCAAAGGGAAACATTACATCAGCAACACACTGCCGTGGTTCGAATACATCCAGGGTCGCAATCCCGACTACCCAACCCGGATCCTGCAGGCGAATCTCGATTTGGTGGCTAATCAACTCACCAAAATGCAGTTGCCCATCGCCGATCCGGCGCGCTGGCACAACATCACTGGCCTCGACCAGTCGGGGCTCAACATCAATATGGACGTCGATCCGATCCACGCCTGGCAAGAACTCACCCCGGTGCTGGTCGAGGGCCTGGTGCAGACGACGTTGGGCGCACCGATGCACATCTCGCACGGGGGGCTCCAGTTCGGCCAAGTACGCTACTACGATGGTGCCCGCCGACGCCCCGGCTTGCCGCCCGGGGTAGCCGCGCTGGTCAGCGACGTCAGTCAGACCCACGTCACCGTCACGCTGGTCAACACCGACCCGGTCGCAATGCGTGAGGTGGTGGTGCAGGCAGGCATGTTCGGCGAACACCAGTTCGTCGCGGTCGAGATAGCTGACGCGGCGGGGCGAATCCTGCAACAGAGTGCTCTGGATTCACGCTGGTATGGGGTAGTATTAGCGCCGTTGTGCGGCGCGGTATGTACCTTCCGCGTGGCGCGCTATCGGAGCGCCCCGAGTTATGCCACTCCCTGGCAAGACGCTGCCACCGATCATCTGCAAATCAGCCCCCGCCGCATCGATGGAGCATCCTGATGCAATACCACCGATTGGGACGGAGCAACTGGCAGGTGTCGGCACTGGGCCTCGGTGGGGCAGCACTGGGCGACGAGTTCGGGGCAATTAGCCCTGCCCAGGCGGCAGACACCGTGTCAGCCGCGCTCGACGCTGGCATCAATTTCTTCGATACGGCCGCGCAATACGGCCGCGGCGAGAGCGAACGGCGCATGGGTGCGGCACTCAAACCCTACCGCCACGACGTGATTTTGGCGACCAAAGCCGTCATGCGCGGCACCCCGTATGACTACGCCACGACGGTGCAGTCGGTCCACGACAGTCTGGCCCGTCTGCAGACCGACTACATCGACCTCATCCAGCTCCACGAAGCCGAGGCGACCACCTACGATGTCGCCATCGAGGGCTGTCTACGGGCGTTTGCCGATCTCAAACAGGCCGGTGTGGTACGGGCGATTGGGGTCAATGGGCGCGACATCGCCACCCTACTGCCGTATATCGAGAGTGGTCTCATCGACACGACGCTCGTCTATTGCCGGTATATGCTCATCGACACGACGATGATCGACGCGCTCGTGCCGGCGGCACAGCGCCACGACGTCGCGATCATCAACGGTAGTCCGTTGGGGATGGGAGTAATGACCGACGTCCCGGCACCGTTTTTGCGCAACGACACTGCTTTGTTGGCCGAAGCCGCCCGCCGCAAAGCGGCAGTCGCGCACCTAGCCCAACCCGGCGCGCACGGCATGGTCGAGCCGACGATGCGTTATAGCCTGACGCACCCGGCCATTGCGGTGACACTGAGTGGTGCAGCAGATCCGTCCATGGTGCGCGCCAATGCAGCATACTGCGACGGCCACGGGCCGTCTGCAGACGAGCGGGCCGCGGTCGAGGCGTTGTTTGCCGGGCAGAAGCTGTTTTCGTAAGCAGTGAACGACAGACAGCCATACCCCGGCGGCACGCGGACCCAGCATCAGACCGTGCCCGTGTGCAGAGGCTGCCGCAGACGATACCGTACACAAAACCCCGGGTGCGTCAGCACCCGGTGACGGACCGCAGCGCGCTGCGGTTTTCAGCCGAAGCTACGACTGACGCACAGGCAGCAGCGGGCGGCGGTTTTCGTATGTACGTGCAATCCTACGGAGCGACGTGCGTTAGTATCCCAGCGCGGTCGCTGCCGCGGCGATGCGCTCGAGGGCAGTGCGGATTTTGGCGGGCTCGTAGCCCACGGTGATGCGCAGATGATGTTCGGCGCCGAGGGTGCTCCCAGGGGCAACCAGGACCGACTGCGTGGTGCGGATCTGCTCGGCGAAATCGTACGACGGCACATCAAAGTGATAGCGCACAAACGCGATGCTCGTTGCCTGGGCTGGCTGGACGCTAAAGCGGCCGCCTTGCGTGGCAATCCACTCGCGCATAACCTGGACACCCGCTTGACTGATGCTACGTTGGCGCGTCAGTAATTGCGTGCGCTTGGCGGGCTTGAGGGCAATTTCGGCCAGAGTCATGCTGGGGGCAGCAGCGGCGATGACGGCGTATTCGTGCCG
>CAIZHO010000393.1 GCA_903932805.1 uncultured Roseiflexaceae bacterium
CGCAGCGTAAATCACGACGGCTGATGACGACGTTTTCACATTACGTTGCGCAGCCGGTGCTCGACGAAATTGTGCGTCTGGGCTTACAGCACAGCCTGACCCCCACGCTGCGCGATGTGACGGTGCTGATTGCAGACATGGAGGGCTACACCCGCGCGACCTCATCGATGTCACTTGGCGATGCAGCCACCTTGACCAAGGATTTTCTGTCCTGCCTGACGCGCCCGGTTCTTCAGGGCCACGGCACGCTGGACAAGTACAGCGGTGATGGTTTGGTGGCCTTTTGGGGTGCACCTCTGCTCTGCCCGGACCAGGCCGACCGCGCGGTAACCGCCGGGCTGGCCATTTTGGAAGAAGTGCGGGAATTCAACACCCAGCGGCAACATGCTGGTTTTGCACCGGTGCAGGTGCGCATAGGGATTGAAAGCGGGCGGGCGCTGGTGGGCGATTTAGGGACCGCCTTCAGGAGCACCTACACGGCGGTGGGGGACTGTATTAATTTTGCTTCGCGCCTGGAGTCTGCCGCGCGGGATCTGCCGACCCAACTGGTGATCGGTGCGGCCGCCAATGCTTTGCTCAAGCAACACACCACACAGTCCTTGGGCACGATCACACTGCGCGGAACGCAAACCACGTTATTTTTCCCGAAAACAACCCCATTGCGCGCGACTCGTTTTCGTGCAGTCAGTCGAAACAGTCGGTGTCGATGTATCACACGAACTACCAGTTGCGCATGGACAAGATGGGCGTGGTGCTCAACATGGGCGAAATCCCGCTGGTGAAATCGCGGTATCTGGAATACATCAGCCACGAAGAGCAGCCGTACGGCGTGAATGCCATGGTCGCGATCATGTGTTACACCGGCTACAACGTGGAGGACGCCGTGCTCATCAACGAGGGCGCGCTCCACCGCGGGCTGTTTCGCACTACGTATTATACCACGTACGAAGCGCACGAGGAGTCGTCCAAGAACGCGCACGTGTTTTCCGACATCAAGTTTGCGAATATAGAAGACACGCTGGGCGTCTCGCGACTGGCGCCGGGATACGATTACAGTAAGCTGGACCAGGACGGCCTCATTAAAGAGGGCACGCCGGTCGATGACCGAACGGTGTTGATCGGGCTGGTGAGCACCAACTCGGAGCACCCGGGCGTGGCGGCGGATACGAGCAAAAAGCCCAAAAAGGGGCAGCTCGGGGTAGTGGATAAAGCGTTTATCACGGAAGGCGAAGAAGGCGAGCGCATCGCCAAGGTCCGCATCCGCGAAGAACGCCAGCCCATATTCGGCGACAAGATGGCATCGCGCGCGGGCCAGAAGGGCACTGTGGGGTTGGTGGTCCCCGAGAAAGACATGCCATATACCGCTAACGGCATTCGCCCCGACATCATAGTGAATCCGCACGCCATCCCCACCCGCATGACGATCGGGCAACTGGTGGAGTGTATTACCGGCAAAGCGTGTGCTATGCAGGGCGGCTTCGGCGACTGCACGGCGTTCAACAACAAAGGGTCGAAGGTGGGCGTGTTCGGGTCGATGCTGGCGACGCACGGGTTCCATTCGTCGGGCAGCGAGATTATGTATAACGGCATGACGGGCGAGC
>CAIZHO010000394.1 GCA_903932805.1 uncultured Roseiflexaceae bacterium
AGCCATTGGCGTTGGACGTCCATGCATTCTTGGACGCCGACGATGTCGGCAGCCAGCACTTGGAGCGTCTCGGCCAAAAACGCCTGGCGTAGCGGCCATGCATCTGCGCCGTCATTGGCATTGGCGTTGCGTAGATTGGCAGAACAAACTGTCAACTGGTGCATGGGGTTCCTTTGTGGCTAGAGGCCGATGGTGCGGAGGTATGCACGGTTGCGGGCAGCGCTGTCACGTGGGGCTCCCATGCCGGGGAGGACGTCCTGTTCGACGACGACCCAGCCGGTATAGCCGATGGTGTCGAGGGCTGCATTGATTGCATCGAAGTGTACTGCACCTTGGCCAAGCTCACAAAATATCCCCGCTTGGAGTGCGGCGAAATAATCGCCTTTGGTGCTACGCATGGTGTCGGCGACGCGGGGGTGACAGTCTTTGAAGTGGACGAGACGGATGTGGGGTGCGAAGGTGTGCAGGAGTGCGACGATGTCGGTATCGTTACTACCCGAGCCATACAGCATGTGGCCGGTATCGAAGACGAGCCCGAGCAGGTCGGTGTCGCGGTGATGGAGAAACCGTTGCACTTCGTCTGGCGTCTCGATGATGCCCGCGCAGTGATGGTGGAACGCACTCTGCAAGCCGCTGGTTGCGTGGATTGCGCGGGCAGCCTGACTCGCGACCTTGGCCGCATGGACGATGACGCCTGATGGGGTACGACCGGTGATGCGACCTGCATTGGCGGTGCGGATGGGGTCGGTGCCGTTGGTGTCGGCCAAGATAACAAGGGGGCGATGCACTTGCCCGGTGAGGTTGGCGGCAGCGGCGAGGAGTATCCCCGTCTGGCAGGCGTGCTCGATGGCAGGTGCAACCGTGGCGGCATCGCCGCGCAGGTCGACGGGGACGAACGCACCGATGAGGGTGAGATTGCGACGCTGGAGTTCGGCGGCCAGGCCAGCGGGCTCGGTTGGCATATAGCCCCAATCACCGAGTTCAGTGCCCGTGTACCCGGTCGCGACTAGTTCGTCGAGCATTTGGGTATATTCGATGCGGGTACCGCTGAGGTCTGCGAATTCGAGTGTGCCCCATGAGCACGGGGCATTAGCGATGGGTCGCGACGGCATAGCGAGCTCCTGTGGTAGCATTTCGACGTCTGAAGGAGAGGAATTCTGGCATGCTGACGCCATGACTGGCCGCATGGCAAACAGCGCCTTGGTATGCTATACTCTATCGTATATTTGGTTGTGTGTCGACATATTGACAGAAGGTACAGGTACATGGAACTTTCACTTTCCATCGCATTGATTGCATTGGGTTCTGCTTTGACGTTTTTGGTGGTGTTGCAAGGTCGTAACGCGGGTTTGCAGTCGAACGATGCATCATCCATTTACAAGACCAAGCGCGGGTTGGAAAAAACGATTTTCCAGTTGACCATTGTGCTCGGCGTGTTGTTTTTGATAGTTGCAGTGATTGCCAGTCTGCCCATCTTTGGGACCACGGCGACACCAGCCGCTGGTCTGATGCTTTGGTAGGCTAAGCGATGTCACGGCGCATCCGACTGCAAATTGTCATCACGGTGATTAGCTCGATGCTCGTGCTCGGGCTGATGGCGTATGTCGCGGTGACACGCGCGGCGGTGTCGCGCCCTATCGAGGGCGGTGCATTTATTGAGGGCATCCCGGGGATCCCGACGACACTCAATCCATTGGTGAGTGATACGACCACGGATTTGGCGGCTGCGGATGTCCATGCAGTCATTTTCGATGGATTGGTACGGGTTGGGTTGGATGGTAGCTTCGAGCCTGCCCTCGCCGAAAAGTGGGAAATCGACTCCAGTGGAATGGTCTATACCTTCACGCTGCGCTCCGATGTCAAATGGCACGACGGCGAGGCTTTTGGGGTTGAGGATGTGTTGTTCACCTTGCGCTCGGTGCAGGGGCCAGCATTTACCGGATCACCCAGTTTGGCGACGGTATGGCGTACGGTATTGGTCGAACGTGCCGGCGATATGAGCATTCGCTGCAAACTACAAGCGCCGTTTGCTCCGTTCCTCAAGTATGCAACGGTACCAATTGTGCCGGCACATTTGCTGGCAGATACTCCTCCTGAGCAGTGGGCAAATTCAGCTTTTAGTCAAAAGCCAATCGGTACCGGCCCGTATCGAATCACCGACATCAATGCTGATGCAATCGCCTTGGCATCGAATCGAGACTACTACCTTGATCGACCGTTAATTGACACCATTACCTTGCGCTTCTACCAAGATGAGTCACTGGCGTTTGCAGCGTTGACTCGTGGTGAAGTGAGCGGTTTGGCATTTGTTGGCACAGGTGCGTTAGGTGCATATCAGACACCACGCGGTGTGGTGCGTCGTGCGACAAACATCGACTCATATACGGTATTGTCGTTTAACCTACGGAACGCACCATTCGACGACGTTATCTTTCGCCGCCAAATTGCCCAAGCAATCGATCGCGAAGATATGATCAGTCGCTTGTTGGCCGATCGTGCAACGCGAATCGACACGCCTATACTCCCCGGCTGGTGGGCGTACAACCCCGATGCGGTCTGGTACATCCCCAGCAAAGAACGTGCGGCACAGGGGTTGGACACATTGGGGTACATCGTGGGCGAGGATGGGTTCCGCAGTCGCGACGGGCGCCCGCTTGCATTTGAACTCTTGGTCGATGGTGCTGCGGATCGCAAACTTGTTGCCGAAGATATTGCTGTCCAACTCGGTGCAGTGGGCATTGCGGTAACGGTGACGGTGTTGGATGCAGACACACTGCGGCAACGCCTCGAAGTCGGTGAATTTGACATGGCCTTGCACGGCTGGCAGCGACTCGGTCCTGACCCAGATGTCTATGAATTGTGGCATTCGAGCCAAGTCTCCATCGGCCGTAATTATGCGGGATTGCAGGACCAACTCGTCGACGACGCCCTATCATTGGCACGTGTCCAAGTCGATCAAGAACTCCGCACGCAGTTGTATTACGACTTCCAACAGCACTGGATCGACATTGCGCCGAGCATTATCATGTACCAGCCGCTGGAAGTCTACGCGACGGTGAGTGATTTGGGTGGCACGGCTTTGACGCAACGCCGCGACATGCCCGGGATGATTAATCTGATGTTTGGCCGTGATTCACGGTTCCGCAATTTGACGCACTGGTTTGTCGCCCGTTCGCAAGAAATCAGCGGCGATATTCAACCATAGTGCACTCTACAAAAGCACAACCGCCTGGCGCAGATGCGCCAGGCGGTTTTTGTTGGGGTTGGTAGCGTTACGCTCGTCGTGCTGCGTTGATGGCATCGCGGGTACGCAGCGCTTCGGCGCGGGCTGCGTCAGCGAACGAGTAATCGTTGGCCGCATAGAGTACACTGCGCGATACATTCACCAGCAGACCGCGACCATGGCGATCGACACCGGCGTTGACTGCAGTGGCGAGATCGCCCCCTTGGGCACCGACGCCCGGCAAGAGAATCGGCAGATCGGGGCACGCTGCGCGCACGTCGATGAGGGCAGCGGGTTGCGTCGCGCCGACGACGAGTCCGACATTGCTATTGCTGTTCCACTGCTGTTGGGCAAGCTGGGCGACCGCCATATAGAGTGGTCGACCATCGGCGAGGATCAGTTCTTGGAGGTCCGTGCTGCCCGGATTTGAGGTGCGGCAGAGGAGAAAAGAGCCACGATCCGCACGCGACAAAAACGGCTCGAGACTGTCTCCGCCGAGATACGGGTTGAGAGTAATTGCATCTGCCTTGAGGTAGTCGAACGCGGCCGTGGCGTAGGCTGCTGCGGTGTTGCCGATGTCGCCGCGTTTGGCATCGAGGATCCAGAGGGTGCTCGGTGACAGAGCCATGACGCGTGCCAGGACTTCGACTCCGCCCGCACCGAGCGCCTCGAAGAAGGCAATATTGGGCTTGAATGCGGCCACAAGGTCGTGCGTGGCTGCAATGATATCGTGACAGAACCGATATACCGCATCGGGATGCGCACGCAGGTGCGCTGGAATACGTTGTGTGTCCGGGTCGAGCCCGACGCACAACAGACTGTTCTTGGCGTCGATTGCTTCTGCCACTCGGGAGCTAAATGTCAGCATTGATGTGTTCTCTTCCTGACCATATTGACGTTGTCGCATCGCTAATGCTATAGTACCAGAGGGATTGCATGGACTTCGCAGATATTTTGCGTAGATATGTTCGTTCTGTTCATCAGTCAGTACCGTCGTCGCATACACGTGTCTCTCGTCGGGTGTATGCGAATGATGCGTCATCGTTCGTCACTCCTCATCGGTCGCTGATGAGGGCATCGTAGCAGCATTGTCGTTGTGCCGCGGGTTGAAGTACCAAGGATGAATACCATGCAAGGTGCTGATTATGTGAGCGATTCGGGCGAGCAAAGTATCGCCGGCATCGTCGCACCAGAATCGTATCCGTTTGAACTCGACGTCGTCGTCGCTTCCCTCGAGCGTGAAGAACCCCCCGAGACCGACGACGAAGTCACTGCCACGCAGCTAGCAGATATTTCTCTCGATGACCCAGTGCGCATGTACTTGCAAGAAATCGGCAAGGTACGATTGTTGCGTGCTGCAGACGAAGTCATGTTGGCCCACCGAATCGAGATGGGCGGCAAAGCAATACGTGTGCGTTCGCAACGGCTGGTGTTGCCGTTGAGCTTTGAGCGTGCACGCACTGTCGTGCAACGTGCAGTGCTGTTACATGGCTGGATGTATACGCTGTGCGAGTCGACGTACCGGGATGCGGTGCCGATTGATGTGCTCCTTGATGCTCCTGACGCTACATGGGATATACGCAGTGCCGTGACACTGTTGCACACCTTGCTCCATGACGATGTACCGTCGCGGTCGACTGAACAGAACGCAGAAGAGATGCACCGGCGTCGTGCCGTTGAGCCGATGGTGCTCGATTGGCTGGCGACCCATTATGATCTTGTGCATCGGGCTTACAAAACGATTAAAGAGCAACGGGTGTTGCGTACGTACAAACCCCATGAACGCGAGACGTGGCGGTTGATTTCGGGCCTTGTCGGTGCAGAGTTGCGCCACGATATCGATGCGGACCTCGAACGTTGCATTGCGGAAATCGCCTGCTTCTACATCGGTACCCATCCGGCACCTGCAGATTTATTGCGCCACGAACATCTGTGGCAGGATGTGTCTGAACGGGTCGTCACGTTGTACCTCGAACGCATTGAAGGTACCGACGATGGTTTGGTGCGTCGGACACCACTTGATCGTGTGGTGGCGGACGCAGACCAAGCACGCCAAGACCTGATCCAAGCGAATTTGCGCTTGGTCGTGTCGATAGCCAAAAAGTACACATCGTATGGATTGACGATGATGGACCTCGTCCAAGAGGGCAATATTGGATTGATGAAGGCCGTCGAAAAATTCGATTACACCAAGGGCAACAAGTTTTCGACCTATGCGACCTGGTGGATCCGACAAGCGATTACGCGGGCTATTGCGGATCAGAGCCGCACCATCCGACTGCCCGTGCATATGGGTGAGGCAATCAGCCAGGTCAAGCGGACTGCGCATAAGCTCCAACAGGAGTTGCAACGCGAGCCGACCCCTGAAGAAATAGCCCAAGAAATGGAACTTACCCCTGCCAAAGTCCGCCGCACGCTCGAGGCTTCGTTGCAACCAATGTCGCTCGAAATGCCTGTTGGCCAAGAGGGCGAAGGCCGCATGGGTGACTTCATCGAGGATGAGCGCATTGCCGGTCCCGCCGAGGCCGCGAGCAGTCTGATGTTGCGCCGCGAACTCGAAGAAGTGCTGATGTCGCTGCCCGAACGCGAACGTCTGATAATCCAATTGCGCTATGGCTTGAGTGATGGTCAGTACCGTACGCTGGAGGAAGTGGGCGACAAGTTCGGCATTACCCGTGAACGCATCCGCCAAATCGAGGCAGTCGCGTTGCGCAAGTTGCGACATCCCCATCGTGGCAAAAAACTCCGGGGCTTCCTCGAATGAGTACCATGCTCGGATGCGCCCGATGACACGCGTCGGGTACCGCATCTGGCAACTCTGGCGTGCATTGACCGGTCGACTCACCGCAGACGAGCATGTGTATGCGCAACAGACGCTCACACCTGCCGAATATGCATTGTTTGTACGCATGCCGCCCTATGATCAGCGCCACGGTATGGATGTGGCACGTGTCCTGGGGCGGCTCGGTGTGACCGAAGCGTCTGTTTTGGCGCTGGCGTTGCTCCATGACATCGGCAAAGTCGGTGACGACGGTCGTGCGTTATCATTATGGTGGTATGGGGTCAATGTGCTCGTACGGCCGCTCCCGGTTTTGCGCGATTGGCTCCTGCCTCGGTATGAACCACTCCGCCGGAGTATGACGCACGAACAACGGAGTCTCGCAATGGCCAGCGCTGGTGGCGCACGGGCTGACGTCTGTGCACTGCTCGCAGTGCTTGCGCATGGTGGCGACGATGCGCGTATCGCGCTGTTTGCAGAGGCGGATGACCAGTGTTAATTGATGCGCAAGACATCTATACGATACGACTCGACCAGTTCGAGGGTCCGCTGGATTTGCTGTTGCACCTGATTGAACGTGCCGAATTGGACATTACCACGATTGCGCTGGCCCATGTCGCCGATCAATATCTGCGCTATGTGAGGGCAATGACGGATCGCAATGCAGGTCAGATGTCGTCATTCGTGTTTGTTGCGTCGCGGTTGTTGGTGATGAAATCTCGGGCAATCCTCCCCCAGACTCCCACGAGTGCGAGTGAACCCGACGAAAGCGTCGATCTGGTCAGACAATTGCGCGAATATCAGCAATTCAAAGAAGCAGCGGCTTTTCTACGCGTGCGTGACCAAATGGGCCTGCAGCACTTCGCCAAAGCACCCTCGTTGCCGAATACGTCGGTCGCCAGCATGCCTCTGCGGATGACGTTGGATGACTTGTTGGGTGTGTGGCAGATGCGTATGAAGCTGGTTGATGCACCAGCGCCGACGATTCCCCTCCCGGCACCCAAAATATTGACCGTGGGCGACGTGGTGACATCGATTCGTGAGCGGTTTTTGCGGATGCCACGATTTAGCTTCCTCGAATTACTGCCGCGTTCGCAGCCGACACGCGTCGATGTGGTGGTATCACTGTGGGCCGTGCTCGAAATGATCAAGCGGCGCGTTATCGTGGCCCATCAGGATGATATTTTTGGACCGATTACAATCGAACAAGCCGCCGACATCCCGTCGACGCTCCAAATCGAAGACTGAGTCGGCGCAGGAGCATCTTGTTCATGCGAAAACAGGCCCGTGGCATTTGCCACGGGCCTGCCCACGACCAGCATGGGTACTCAAAGGGTACTGCTCCGCGGGGGAGCGCCGGTGCGTGTGTAATCTGCCATGATGACACCGGTGCTGGTCGCTTCGCAACGCGTCAGCGAAAACTCGGCAGGTATTGTGCCGTTTGTAAAGAGACGCTTGCCGGTCCCGAAGGTGATGGGGTGGATTTTGAGCCAGAACGCATCGATCAAGTCAGCTGCGAGCAGTGTCTGGACGAGCGTGGCGCTGCCATAGACGTGCAGGTCGTGCCCTGCGGTCTGCTTGATGGCAGCCACTTTGGCGGCCACATCCCCCGACAAGATGACGTTGGGCTGCCAGTGCGCGTGTGTCATTGTGTTTGAGGCGACATACTTGGTGGCACTGTTGACGCCAGGCCAGAACGTGTGATTGGGCCAGTAGGGTGCCCAGATGTCGTAGGTGGTGCGCCCGATGAGCAAATCAAACGGCAAACCCATTTGCGCCCGGATGACCGCGGATTGGGCTTCGTCGGAGTAAGGACCGATCCAGCCACCGTGTGCGAAACCGCCACTGGTGTCTTCGTTGGGACCGCCTGGGCCCTGGATGACACCGTCGAGCGTGATGAATTCGATGACGATGAGTTTGCGCATAGAACCTCGGTATTAGAAATCAGAAATCAATGCGTCGAACGACCGTAAACC